>NZ_JBBAXE010000006.1:0-252287 GCF_059800965.1 Acinetobacter sp. LT1 | reverse complement strand
ATGTCAGTAGAATTAATCCACCCAATCGCAATGGACCCAGGTCTACGTTTTGCGATCCGTGAAGGTGGTCGTACTGTAGGTGCTGGTGTTGTTGCGAAAGTAACTGCATAATCACTTTCAGTGAAAAAAAGCGCTCTTTTTAGAGCGCTTTTTTTATATTTAATTGTCTAACAATCACTATAAATGCTGGCCCTAACTGATATTTCAATGTCCTTATTTCCCCTTAACCCTTTTTATTAACTTTGTATGATAAGAATCAAGAAAACGAACAATAAAGTTTGAGTAACTAGGGTTACTTACTAAGGAGCTTTGGGTATGAATGCTAAAGTGAATATTACGAATCGTGCAGGTGCAAGCTTTCCAGTGCGTCGTATGAATTTTGACTTTAATGATGTACCAGAATATTGGATGAATGGTTCTGCTGGACTCACACATTTTATGACTGCATTGTCAGCATTGTTTCCGGCTGGTGAGAAATTCTTTATAGATAGTGTACGAGCAGTACGTTATCACCCAGCGATTAAAGATGATGAAGCACTCCAAAAAGAGATTAGTGCTTTCATTGGGCAAGAAGCAATGCATACTCAAGAGCATGTAAACTTCAACGCTTCTGCTCAAAAGTTTGGTCATGATGTAGAAACGTTAGAGAAATTTACCGATACGGCAATTCAAACAGCAATTAAAACTTTTGTAAAAATTGTCAAACCTTTCGGTATGACAAAAGAAATGGTTGACTTGACTGCTACAACGGCTCTTGAGCATTTTACCGCTACTATTGCGTCGCAATTATTGGTCAATAAGCACATTCAAGAGCTTATGACAGATGAGACAATGTCAACAATGTGGTATTGGCATGCGATTGAAGAAAATGAGCATAAAGCCGTAGCTTATGACGTGTACGAAGGTGTGTTTGGTAAAGGCATAAAAGCTTATGCGTTACGAACCAGTTCTTTAGTATTTGCTATGACTTTAATCTTTTTAATCCAGTCATCCTTTGTGCTTCGTTTATTAAAGCAAGACAACAAGTTGAATTTAGATGAACTATCAGTAATTTATAAATACGGATATAGCCCATCTAAAGGTATTATTAGTGGTATGGCTAAAGAAATGTTAGCTTACTTTAAACCTGGCTTTCATCCAAATGACCTAGATACCGTTGGTCTATTGAAAACATGGAAAGCAAAATTAGGTTTATAGTTTTAATTCATAATTTATAAAGGGCCGATAGTGGCCCTTTTTTATTTTTCTATAACTATATTAAAGAGATCGTGGAGCAGATATTGCACCTTTATGTGTCTATGAATGACCTCATCTGATATTTCTCTGTCCTCATCTGCACTTAATTGGTACATCGAAAGACGTATGATTATAAATATTAAGAAAATAAATAAAGTTATATGTGAATTAGCTATTCACTTAAAAGGAGTCTGAGATGAATGCTAAGGTAAATATTTCCAATCGTGCTGGCGCTAGTTTCCCTGTGCGTCGTATGGATTTTGAATTTGCTCAGGTCCCACGTTATTGGGCAAATTATGATGCAGCATTAACACATTTTATGACAGCATTATCGGCCCTTTTTCCAGAAGGTGAGCAGTTCTTTGTAAATAGTACGCGTGCTGTTCGAAATGATCCAAAGCTTGCTGATCCAGATCTTCAAAAAGAAATTAGTGCTTTTATTGGTCAAGAAGCGATGCACTCCAAAGAGCATTTAGCATTTAATGCTTCAGCACAGGCTTATGGTTATGATGTGCGCCATATGGAAAAGCAAACTGGAAAAGTCATTAAGATGGGTACAGCTGTTGTAACCAAATTAATGAAACCTTTTGGCTATACCAAAGAAATGATTGATTTGACTGGAACATGTGCACTAGAACATTTTACATCGACCATTGCAGCTGAACTTTTACAAAATCCTGAAATTCAGGCTATGTTCCAAGACGACACTATGTATCATTTGTGGATGTGGCACGCAGTTGAAGAAAATGAACATAAAGCTGTGGCATTTGATGTGTATACAAGTATGTACGGACAAGGTCCGAAAGCTTATTTTATGCGTTCAACAGCCTTGATTATTGCAATGGCATTAATCTTCGCAACTCAGTCTTATTTTACTGCTAAGTTACTTAAAACTGACGAAAAATTAACTTGGAAAGATACGAAGTACATGCTTAAGTTCATGTATGGTCGTAAAGGTTTTATGACTCGTCAAATTCCAGAGTTACTTGATTTTTTAAGACCAAAATTTCATCCAAATGATTCGGATACCACAGCATTGCTAGCAACTTGGCGTGAAAAATTAGGTCTTTAAAAAATACTGAAAAAAGGACAATTCAATTGTCCTTTTTTTTACTCGTTTTTTCTTGGGAAGTTTTTATAATACGCACTACTTTAGAATCTTCATTGCGTTGAAACTCATGATTCGTATTATGCAAAACACTGATGTGGATATTGTCGTTCAAATTGAAAAATCAGTTCAGACCCATCCGTGGTCAAGACAGCAATTTATTGAATCTTTGAACTCTTATCAATGTACAGTGATTGAGTCACAAAACAGAGTAGTTGGGTTTTGTATTTTACAGCCTGTTTTAGATGAAGCTAATTTATTACTCATGGCAGTTGATCCTAAAATGCAAGGGCAGGGTTTAGGATATGAGTTATTAAGTGCATCAATTGAAAAATTGGAAAATCAGCCAGTACAAATCTTTTTAGAAGTTCGTGAAAGTAATAAAGCCGCTATTGGTTTATATGAAAAAACAGGCTTTCACCAAATTGATCTGCGTCGCAATTATTATCCTACCCAAGATGGTGGGCGGGAACATGCGGTCATTATGGTAAAAACCTGTACAGATGATTTCGCATCTTTATTTAATGATTAAATTATTCCATTCAGAAGGTAACGTAGTCATAAGAGATGTACCTAGCTGTTGAATTTCTTCTGGTGATAATGATCTGTTTAAACGGCGCCATTGCCCATCGAGCAGAAGTTCTAAAGGGGTATATTGCGATTTATAGTTCATTTTGGCTGAATGAGGCACCCAATAGCCTAAGTAGAGATATTCTAAACCGAGCGATTTCACATATTCAATTTGGTTAAGAATAGAGTAAACACCAAGTGATCTACGATGCTCATCGGGATCAAAGAATGTATAGACAGCCGATAGTCCATCATCCATTAAATCACAAGTAGAAACGCTAATGAGCCGATTGTCTTTCCAAAGCTCAAGAAAAAAACTATCTGTGCAGCTATGTACTAAAAACTTTTCAAACTGATCTAGACTTGGTGGAAACATATCACCATCTGCATGGCGTTCATTAATATAGCGTTCGTATAAATCATAATGAATTTGTGCTGCTTGTCGCGTAGGCAGAACAGTCATGGTGAGATCTTGATTTCGTTTCCATGCTTTTTTTTGCATGCTGTTCATTTGAAAATCGGCAACTGGAACACGACAAGACAAACATTGTCTACATAAGTGACATTCAGGGCGATAAACAAAGTCGCCACTACGGCGAAAGCCTAAACGAGAAAGTTCTGAAAGAGTGACCACATCAATTCGATGGATAGGGTCTAAAAACACCATGCGTGCAGATTTATTTTCTAAGTAGCTGCAATCATGAGGTGGAGTAATATAATACTGCAGATCATTTAAAAGGGACTTCGGGTGATATGATTTCATGATTGGTCCCTCCTGTTATCATTCCATTAATTTTGCATCTAATGCTATTGTTTTACTTGAAAATACACGTTCTTGATACTTTTTCCAATTGATAGAGGGGTGAATAATTACATCTTGTAACGATTTTAAGTAGTCTTGACGAGAAAGTGTACTGGCTCCCAGACTAATTAAGTGACTGTTTACGAGTTGGCAGTCTATCCATGGTAGCTGATTTTCTTGTCCAATGAGCATTAATGTATAAAAAGCCATTTTTGAAACATCGGTTTCGTTGCTAAACATTGACTCACCAAAACACCCTTTGCCAATCGTAACACCGTATAAACCTCCTACAAGCTCCTCTTGTTGCCATACTTCAATACTGTAACCATAACCAGCATTAAACATCTCGCAGTAGCCTTGAATAATATCTTCACTAATCCATGTTTCGTCTGCATAACTTCTTGGCAAAGAGCAAGAGCGAATAACTTGTTCAAAGGCATGATTTATCGTAATGGTGTAATCGTACTTTTTCATGTTCCGAATGAGTGATTTACTTGGTTTATAGTTTTGAGGGTAGATCACGCAACGAGGTTCTGGACTCCACCAACAAATAGGTTCATCTTCATTAAACCAAGGAAAAAGACCATGCGTATAAGCTTCATATAGGGTAGAAGGGGAGAGGTCCGCTCCGATACAAATTAAACCATGCCCATCTGGATCGGCTTCAATGGGATCAGGAAAAATGAATTGAGAAAGTGGAAGTGTATTCATAAAAATAAAATAAGATGAGCTTTAAGGTTATGCTATAAAAATTAATATATGTCAGCTAGTCATTATTCTAAAAAAACAGCCGTTATAAGAACGGCTGTTTTAAAACTCTAGAAATCTATTAATTAAAGATTATCTAGATATTTTTCAGCATCTAGAGCCGCCATACAGCCAGACCCAGCAGAAGTAATCGCTTGGCGATAAATGCTGTCAGCGACGTCACCAGCAGCAAAAACACCAGCTACAGAAGTCGCTGTTGCATTACCAGAGGTACCGCTTTGCACTTGGATGTAGCCATCACGTAGGTTTAACTGGCCTTCAAACATTCCAGTGTTTGGCTTGTGACCAATTGCTACGAACAGACCATGAACCTCTACGTCTTGCTTAGAATCATCTTGAGTTGATTTAAGGCGAACACTGGTTACGCCAGTATTGTCACCCAATACTTCTTCAACTTCGTGATTCCAAATAATGCTGATTTTGCCTTCTTTTTCTTTGGCAAATAAATGATCTTGCAAAATCTTTTCAGAACGTAAAGTATCACGGCGATGTACTAACGTTACATGTGAAGCAATATTTGATAAATAAAGTGCTTCTTCAACAGCAGTGTTACCACCACCAACAACCATTACTTTTTGGTTTTTGTAGAAGAAACCATCACATGTTGCACATGCGCTTACGCCTTGTCCCATAAAGTTTTGTTCAGACTCTAGGCCAAGATATTGAGCTGTAGCACCAGTTGCAATAATTAAAGCGTCACATGTGTACTCTTCCATATCACCTTTAAGAACAAAAGGACGTACATTTAAGTCCACTTCGTTAATATGGTCATAGACGAGTTCTGTACCAAAGCGTTCAGCATGTGCTTGCATACGATCCATTAATGCAGGACCTGTTAAACCTTCAGGATCGCCCGGCCAGTTGTCAACTTCGGTTGTTGTTGTAAGTTGCCCACCTAGTTGTAAACCTGCAATTAAAGTAGGTTTAAGGTTTGCACGCGCTGCATATACTGCTGCACTATAGCCCGCAGGGCCAGAACCGAGAATAATTAACCGAGAATGACGAGCACTCATTGAGGGTATCCTTATTTATTTCGAGAATTTTGAAAATTATACGTGAATTTGCCGATCAATAGCGTTAAATCAATGTGGATAATATTGATCAGGTCAATCGAATTAAGTTATATAACAATATAGAAGTGCCTTATGTTAACAACAACTGTAAAGAATCATGCACCTTTTTTGTAAGAACAGGTGCATAATATAAAGTTCATTCGTTGAAGATCTAAAATGTAGTTCTTCACATCTCTAAACCAATAATTAAATGGGTTACAGGACAGTATATGACTGCGGTGTCAAGTGTTTATGCACAGCGCTTATTGATGACATTATTCTTGGTTTCTTTTGGTATTTATATGTTTCTGGCAACAGTAACATATACACCATTTGATCCGGGCTGGATGCATATTTCCAGTGATACTCAGCAAGTATCCAATGCAAGTGGTATTGCTGGCGCATGGATTGCAGATTTGCTGTTTGGTTTTTTAGGATGG
Organism: Acinetobacter sp. LT1; assembly: GCF_059800965.1. Taxonomy (NCBI): domain Bacteria; kingdom Pseudomonadati; phylum Pseudomonadota; class Gammaproteobacteria; order Moraxellales; family Moraxellaceae; genus Acinetobacter; species Acinetobacter sp. LT1. The sequence goes on along the minus strand of NZ_JBBAXE010000006.1, from coordinate 246,311 downwards.
GCAAGTTTGCTTATTCCAATTTTCCTTTTCATTGAAGCAATTCAGGTTTGGTGGCCACGTAGTTTCCTAAACCGCCCATTTCGTTATGCTGCACAATTCTTCTTAATTCTAGTTGTATCTAGCTTACTTTATTTACATTGGAATGTGCCGGCAGATACTTTAGATAATGCAGCTGGGGGAATTATTGGTTATGAGTTAGGTCAAAGCCTATCTCAATTGTTAACAATTTACGGTGCAACCTTATTTTTACTGGTTTTCGGGGTCGTGTTGTTTACTCTTGCATTTGGGGTGCAATGGAGTAAAACGTGGGTTACGCTCAAAGCTACACCAAGTTATTTACAAGATTTATTTTATAAGAACGTATCTCCGAATGAATCGGATTATGACTTAACAACTCAACCTGCCAACAAAGCAGCCGCGGTTAAAGTTGCTGACAATGCAGAAACGAATGCGAATGCTTCAGATGAGAAAGAAGCATCAGTTCAATCTGAAACAGCTCAACCACAATCTACGACAACGCGACATGATGCGGTTGCTGAGCGCTTATTTGCAGATGTGCTAGCGAAAGAGCAGAGCCGACCTGAACCTGTAGCAGATACACCAGTTGCAAATACTCAGAACTTTGAGCATACGCTTGAACAGGCCCATAAACTTGAACGAGATAGCCAACGTTTAGTTGCGACTGGCGAAGTATGGCGTGCTTTACAGCGTGATGATGCGAGTCATAAGCAAGAAATTGATGCGCTTTTAAGAGCTGCTGATGATTCGACAGAGATAGAACAAGTTCCTACTCATGAGCAATTTCAGCAAACAATTTCTCAAGTAAATCAAAATCAACCATCATCTAAACAAGACTTACATGGTCTTGATTGGAATGATGATGAGATTTTTGATGAGTTGCTTGCCGCGGTTCCAAACAGTAAAACTGCAACAGATGTGCATACACCATTTGTTCAAGATCACCATGTAGAAGCCGAACCAACTTCGCAATCTGTTAATATTGCGAATGAAACATCTTCAAATATTTCAAATTTAAATCAATCACCTAAAAATTTAGCAAACGAACAAGTCTTTGAAGATTTTGATGATTTATTAATAGATGAAGACATTGCCCCAACTGAACCTGTGAGAGCAAGTAGTTATGCGCAATCTTCAGCATTTGTAAAAGCTCCTATTCAAACGACTATTCAGGCCGACAAACTTTCAAAAGAAGAGTTTATTGAAGCTTGGCAGGAGACTGCTGGAAAACCGCAGGAAAATTCTGCTTTTGATGAAGACGATTTCGATTTTGATGCGCCGTTAACAGATGCATCAGGCCGCCCAATGTCTCGTGCAATGCAAGTTGCTAAGAAGCGTTTGGATTTACCAACTTTACCGGGTCTTGACTTACTCGATAAGGTCGATCCAAATAAGAAAGTCAACTTTACTGAAGAGCAACTTTCACGTTTGTCTGAATTGCTTGAAATTAAATTGCAAGAATTTAACGTAAAAGCACAGGTGGTAGAGGCTCAACCAGGACCAGTTGTTACTCGCTTTGAGTTAGATTTGGCGCCGGGTGTTAAAGCTTCTAAGGTAACGAATATCTCGCGTGACTTGGCGCGTTCAATGTCGATGGCATCGGTCCGTGTGGTCGAAGTCATTCCTGGTAAACCATACATTGGTATTGAAGTGCCAAACAGTGCCCGTGAAATGGTACGTTTGATTGAGTTACTGGAAACACCAACATATCGCGACCCAAGTGCATTAATTAGTATGGCGATGGGTAAAGATATTTCAGGTAATCCGGTACTAACAGACTTGGCGAAAGCACCGCATATGTTGGTTGCTGGTACGACAGGTTCTGGTAAGTCAGTTGCAGTAAACTCGATGATTTTATCGATGTTGCTTAAATATACGCCTGACCAATTACGTTTAATTCTAATCGATCCAAAGCAGTTGGAACTTGCAAACTATAATGATATTCCACATTTATTAACTCCCGTTGTTACCGACATGAAAGATGCGGTAAGTGCGTTGAACTGGTGTGTGAATGAAATGGAACGTCGTTATAAGCTTATGTCGTTCTTAAAAATTCGTAAATTAAGTGACTATAACCGTAAAGTTGAAGAAGCGATTGCGAATGGTGAAGACTTAATTGATCCGACTTGGAAGCCAAGCGACTCGGCGACACAAGAACGTGCACCTCGTTTAACGCCATTACCATCTATTGTCATTGTTGCGGATGAGTTCGCCGACATGATTATGCAGGTGGGTAAAAAAGCAGAAGAAATGATTACCCGTTTGGCGCAAAAATCTCGTGCTGCTGGTATTCACCTATTGCTTGCGACTCAACGTCCCTCTGTTGATGTTATTACTGGTTTGATTAAAGCCAATATTCCAACGCGTGTAGCACTACGTGTAAACAGTAAAATTGACTCGCGTACTATTTTGGATGCAGGTGGTGCAGAAGACTTGTTAGGTCACGGTGATATGCTGTTCTTAGGACCAGGTAAAATTGAGCCGGAACGTGTGCATGGTGCGTTCATTAGTGATGATGAAGTAAACCGTATCTGTGATGCTTGGCGTGAGCGTGGCGAACCAGATTATATTGATGAAATCTTGACACCATTTGATGAAGAGCCAGCGTCACGTGGCTTTGAAGAGGGTGAAGGCGGTTCTGACCGAGATGCACTTTATGATCAATGTGTGTCATTCGTATTAGAAACTCGAAAAGCATCTACATCTTCGCTACAGCGCAAATTTAGTCTTGGTTATAACCGTGCTGCTCGTATTATTGATCAAATGGAAGAGAACGGCATTGTGAGCTCAATGGGCCCTAATGGTAAGCGGGATATTCTAGTTTAAGACAATACAATTTAAGCCTCTTCGGAGGCTTTTTTATAACTTAAATAAAGTGAACCTATTTATAAATGACTTAAAGATTTTATCGTCTAGTAAAAAAATGCTAATGTATTTTCCCTAAATAAATAACAATGAATTAAATTAGGAGAAAGACATGCTATTAGCTCTGATTACTTTAGCCTTTATTCACTTTTGCGCACTTATTACTCCCGGGCCTGATTTTTTCCTTGTATCTCAAACTGCCATTAGCCGGTCTCGTAAAGACGCTATGCTGGTCGTTGCTGGTATAACGGCGGGTGTTATGTTTTGGGCGTGCTTGGCACTGATGGGATTAAATCTTATATTTGAGAAAATGGCTTGGTTAAAGCAAGGATTGCTCATTGCTGGTGGCTTATATCTATGTTGGTTGGGCTATCAGATGCTACGTTCGGCTTTTTCAAAAAATGAGCAAGAGGGCAATGTTGCTGTTGAGCTCCCAAAAGCACCTTACTTATTTTTTATTAAAGGTTTGATAACCAATTTATCAAATCCAAAAGCTGTTATTTATTTTGGTAGTGTTTTCTCTTTATTTTTAGCTAATCCTCAACTTGATCAAGTTCACTGGCTACTCTTTATTATTGTAACAGTCGAGACAATTTTATGGTTCTGCTTTGTGACTTTTATTTTCTCGTTACCAAGTTTTAGAGCAGCTTATCGTAATTTTTCAAAATGGATTGATGGTATTTCGGGCGGTATTTTTACCGTATTTGGTATTTTCCTGATTGGTAATCGATAAGTTTAGATAAGAAAAAAGCCTCTTTAAGAGGCTTTTTATTTTTAAGCAAACTTTGCTAGAACTTCTAAAAATGGTGCTGATTGACGCGGAAACTTAGCAATTACATCATGGATGCGTTGGCCTTCAGGGTCTTTGGCATTAATATCGCGTCCGTCCGCAATAAATTGCTTTAAAAGACGCTCATAGTCTGTTGGGCGCATATGTTTGAATGCATGGTAGAGCACATGAAAATCTGCATTCACACCACTTGGAGGAAGTTGGTTGAGGTAGGCAAAAACACGCTCATCGGACCATTCTTCATTGAAAGTTGCTGGCTGTGATAATGCCATGACAATCTCCTCATTTTAAAAAAGGCAAAATAACTTGCGTTATTTTGCCTTGATTCTGATTTATTGAATAGTCAGAAATAGAATTATCGTTCTTCAGGTAAATTGATATTCATTTCTAACATTTCGATATTAGCTTCAGAGCGAACTTGCATTTGGATATGCTGTTCACCTACACCGCTAACATAACGGCTAACCACTTGCATGATTTCTTTTTTCATCTGATCAATTTTGTCTTGGCTTAAACGGCGGCCTAAACCTTGTTCAGAAGCAACAATAACTTTCAAACGATCTTTGGCAGTTTGAGCACTTGATGGTTTTTCTTCGCTGCTAAATAATTTACTCCAGAATCCTGCCATATCTACGCTCCAAATAGTCGTGCTAACCAGCCTTTAGGTTGAGCTGTGATGTGTCGATAAGGACGGTCTTCGCCAAGGAAGCGTGCAACCAAATCATCATACCCCTGACCAGCTTTAGTTTCTGAATACAGAATAACTGGCTTACCTTCGTTTGATGCTTGTAATACACTTGGACATTCTGGAATAACACCTAATGTCGGTACGCGTAAAATATCTTTAGAAATATCATCAATTGTCAGCATTTCCTGACGGTCAGCACGTTCCGGGTTAAAACGTGTAATACATAAATGTTTACGTATACGCCCTTCGTTGTGTTCAACTTTCTTGGTTTTGCTATCTAACATACCAATAATACGGTCAGAGTCACGTACTGAAGAGATTTCAGGGTTTGTTACAATTATTGCTTCATCTGCATGATACATGGCTAAAATCGCGCCACGCTCGATCCCAGCAGGTGAGTCACAAATGATGTAATCAAACTCTTGAGATAACTCATCAATAACTCGAGCAACACCTTCGTCGCTCAACGCATCTTTATCACGTGTTTGTGAAGCCGGTAAAATATAAAGGTTTTCGATATCTTTATCGCGAATAAGGGCTTGCTGCAGACGTGCTTCGTTATTAATAACATTAACAAAATCATAAACAACACGACGCTCACAACCCATAATCAAATCAAGGTTACGTAAGCCTACATCAAAATCAATCACAACAGTTTTATGACCACGAAGGGCTAAACCTGTTGCAAAAGATGCGCTCGTTGTAGTTTTACCTACACCACCTTTGCCTGATGTTACGACAACAATTTTGGCCACCGAATCCACTCCTATTATGGTCATACACCCTTAAAAGGGCTGTTTTTTGGTGATTTGCTTAATAAATTAAAGTTCTAGAGCTTCAAATTCAAGCTCTTGCTTTTCATTTAAATAAATATGTACTGGCTTTTTTACCACATGTTTAGGGATATCATCTGCGACACAATACGTTCCGGCAATGGAAACGAGCTCAGCCTCTAAAGATTGGCAAAAAATGCGTGCAGCTGCGTGCCCGCCCGCACCAGCAATGACTCTACCACGAACTGTGCCATAAATATGTATATTTCCTGAAGCGATCACCTCGGAACCACTATTCATGCCAGCCTTTAAAATAATATCGCCGTTATCTTGTACAAGGGATTGGCCTGTACGCAAAATTTCATCATGATAAGAGGTAATATGAGCGACCGCTATCTTGTTTAGTGGTTTTTTTGTTTCTGCTGAAGACGAGGCAGGAGCTGTAGCAGGTTTTTCCACAATAGCCACTTGTTCAGCTGTCGCTTTAATGCGTTGTAATGGTTGATCTGCCGGTAAAACAGGGAATTGAATAGCGCGAGCCTCATCTCCTAAAATACCGTCGATTACCGCCATTGGTTGTAAACCCAAGCTCACCAGAAGTTGAATCAATGCAATTAACTCTTGCTCAACTGTACTGTCAATAATCACTAAAGTTCCTTGATAGGAACCTTCATTTAAAATATTTGATAATTGCTGGCGGATCACATCATGATCATTGGTATCGAAGGTTATCCTGCTAAAGTTAACCATTCTGCCGGTAATCCGTATATCAGCCATAAGTCTTCCTTCAAGGCGTTAAACGAGCTGTAATATCGTTAAGTTTATTGTAAATAGGGCAAATGCTAGAACAATTCGTGCCAATTCTCTAGCGTGATTCATAAAAAATTAAATAAATGCTTATTCTTTGATTCGATCATACTCCGCAAGGGTTTGTTGCCATTGTTTGACCTTGACTTGTTTACGTACAGACTCCAGTGTCTCGAACACGACAGATTCAACCAATTGCTCAAGCTGACGATTATTAATATTGATTTCACTTACTCTTTGAGAAATTAACTGATAAGTAGGGTTTGGAGTATCTTGAGATCCCTCAATTAAAGGTTCAATTAAACCTGCACTAATATTTTCACCTAATCTTTGACCAATGCTTTGAATTTGCTGTTCAATGCGGCCTCCGACTAAAGGAATTAATCGTAATAATTGAGTTAGCTCAGGCGTATCAATAATGGCTTGATCTACAATTTTGCCCACACCTTTTGTAATGGCAGGCTTTTGTTCTTTTAAAGCGGTGGCTAAAGATTCTTGTAATAATGCGGTTAGAGCAACAGTAAATTGCTCACGATGATGATTAACCAAGTCGTGAATAATCTGTTTATGGCTAGAACTGGTTTCAAGTTCATATCTAATACCATCAATCACGGTAATTACAACGCGGTCAGATAATTCTTCCATTACGACGCGATAATAAAATAGCCCAGTTTTCCGCCAGCTTTCCGGAACAACTGGATAGCCTAACTCATGTAAACGGTAAGCAATAATCCCTGCGCGGAATAAACGTAAAAAACGGAGCTGAGGAATAATAGCTAAAATTTCATACCAGTGAATAAAAGGAAAAAAGAACCAACGCTTATGGTGCTTATTGATGATCGCAATAGCCCAGCGTACAACCAGCTCAATAATTAAAAAACCAATAAACCAAGCTTCTGACGTAATCACCCAAGGATGTAGTGAAGTACGATAAAAGCTGAGTACTTGGGGCAAGTGAATATGTTCAAAGAACCATGCCCCAATACTGCTCATTAAAAAGAAATTAGTTGCAAGACAGAACAAGTTAAAAATGATAATAAACACCATAAAGATGTCGTAGACCAAAAACAGCTTAAATGAAAGGCTGTTTGGGTCTACATGATGGTATTTCGTTTTTTTCCCAGAACTGTTTTGCATAATAACGGGTGCTTTCTTAAATATTTGCAGTGGTATATTGAGACTTCATTTGCTCAATAAGTTGATCTTTTTCGGTCCAAATGTCATGAACCCATTGCTGAAAACGTTCACGATAAGCCGCGTCATCTTCATAGTTGCCGCCAAGTACCCAGTCTGGAATTTCAATTTTACGTAAGTTAACCGCAATTTTAGAAACATCCCCAAGCCAGAAATCGCTATATCCTGGTACGCCATCAGGATAGACGATGGTCATATCAACTAGGGCATCGATTTTGTCACCCAAGATATTTAATGCAAGCGCCAAGCCACCTGCTTTGGGTTTTAGTAAATGTTTATAAGGGGATTTTTGCTGGTCATGTTTTTCTTGAGTAAAACGAGTCCCTTCCAAATAATTTAATAGTGTGAAGGGCTGACTTAAAAGCTGCTCACAAGCTTTACGTGCTTCCATCATGTCACGGTCTTTAAGTTCAGGATTCTTCGCGATCTGTTCTTTAGTGTGACGCTTCATCATTGGAAAGCCTAAAATTTTAAATGCTTGCCCAACAAAAGGAATAAAGATGAGTTCCCATTTAGTAAAGAAACGGGTAAGGGGCATACGGGTTAAACCAAAATATTGATTTACAGTCGTGTCAACCCAACTTTGATGATTACAGGTCATTAAATAACGACCTTGCATATTCAGATCAAGTCCTTCATCAATGGTAATGTCCCATTTTAGATTGGGTAGAACATGGTCAATTAACCAATTATTTACCCCTAACCAGCTATTTGTAATTTGAATATTAGTTTCATCTATTTTTGATGATTTTTTTAAAAGCTTGGTCAGACCTAATGCAAGAACAGGAGGACCATGAAAAAAAGTACTTCCTGTAATGACTGTACCTACAGTGAGTCCACGTGTAATTTTTTTTAGCGCAGATTGTTTATTGGGTGCAGTTGGCATATAAATGACCCCGAATGTCTCAAATCCATAGAAAAGTTGTTCAACTATAACTGTCATAATATGAAATACAACGTTATCTTAGACAACAATGAAGAAATTGTGATGAGCTAGCATCTTAAAGTGCATCAAAATATTACAAAAACATAACTAAACTGTTTATTATTAACAAAATATCAATGTTTTATACTTCCTTTTTGTTTCATTATTCATTCAGACAACAAAACACACAAAGTGAGGAGGCATGCAATGCGTGCATTAGTTATTTCAACAGTGGTAGGGGCAGCAGTAGTTCTTTCTGGTTGTCAAACAACTGGTAATAATCTTGGTGGCGTTGAATACGATAAAGCCGCATTAGGTACTTTAATTGGTGCAGCAGCTGGTTATGGTATTTCTAAATCAAATGCAAACTCTAGCCGTCAAAACAACCGTGCTGCGGCAATCGGTGCAGTTCTTGGTGCTGCTGGTGGTGTATATCTTGACCAGAAAGAGAAAAAATTACGTCAACAAATGGCGGGTACTGGTGTAGACGTTGGCCGTAACCCAGATGGTTCTGTTCAATTGATCATGCCTGGTAGCATTACTTTTGATACAAACAAATCAAACATCAAGCCAAACTTCTACGCAACTTTAAACAAAGTGGCTCAAACTTTGGCTGAAGATAACAAGAGTGCAATTCTTGTAACTGGTTATACTGATAACACTGGTAATGACTCTATCAACATTCCATTATCACAAGCACGCGCTCAATCAGTACGTAGTTATTTAGCTAGCCAAGGCGTATCTGCTAGCCGTATCGACGCGCAAGGTTATGGTTCATCTAACCCGATCGCAGATAACTCAACTGCATCTGGCCGTGAACAAAACCGCCGTGTAGAAATCAGCATTTATGCTAAACAATAAGATCTAGTTTATTGTTTCAAAAACCACCTTCGGGTGGTTTTTTTATGGGTGCAGTACAAGAAATAATCACGACATTCTGCGGCGCATAAATTGCATTATTAGACATCATTTATACATATCCGTAGATTTACTATTGGGATTCTAAAAAAGAGATGACTATAATCATGCTCGAAAAATTAAGAGGTAATACACGATGTCATCTGCCAGTCAATTGAACAACAAGCAAGAAGAAGCCATGAAATATACTCAGGGCCCTTTATTGGTGCTTGCTGGCGCTGGTTCAGGTAAAACATCAGTAATTACCCGTAAAATTGCTTATTTGGTGCAGCATTGCCGTATTCCAGCGCATCGTATAACTGCAATGACCTTCACAAACAAAGCTGCACGTGAAATGAAAGAGCGTGTGACCAAGCTTCTCTCACGTGAAGAAGCAAAAGGTCTATCCGTATCGACCTTCCATACTTTTGGTTTAAACCTTTTACGTTTAGAACTTAAAAATTTACCTTTAAAAGCTAATTTTTCGATTTTAGATGCAGATGACTGTAAACGTATTTTGATGGATCTTATGCATCGCGACAATTTGTCAGGTGCAGAGAGCAAAGAGTTAATTGCTAAAGCAATGAAGAAAATTTCAGATTGGAAAAACGATCTGATTTTGCCGGAACAAGCACATTCGACTTGTGAAACACCGGAAGATGTCCAGTTTGCTCATCTTTATCAACTTTATGAACGTAATTTACGTGCCTACAATGCCGTCGATTTTGATGACCTCATTGTTATGCCAACACGCTTATTGCAAGAAAATGCAGAAGTACGTGACAAATGGCAAAATCGCGTTCGCTATTTATTGGTTGATGAGTATCAAGATACCAATACGGCTCAGTATATTTTGGTCAAACTTTTAGTTGGGGTAATGGGGCAGTTTACCGCGGTAGGTGATGATGACCAGTCGATTTACGCATGGCGTGGTGCTAAACCTGAAAATATGGCATTGCTTAAGCAGGATTTCCCAAATTTACATATTATTAAGCTTGAACAAAATTACCGTTCGACCAGCCGTATTTTAAAAGCTGCGAACTGTGTGATTCAAAATAATCCACATATTTTTGACAAGAAATTGTGGAGTGATAAAGGGCATGGGGAAGTCATCCGAATCATTACATGTCGTAATGATGACGATGAAGCAGAGCGCGTGGTAAAAGACTTACTGACTCATAAGCTAATGAATGGTAAGAACTGGAAAGATTATGCTGTGTTATATCGTGGAAACTTTCAGGCACGTGTATTAGAAACCCAGCTTCGTCAAATGCAAATTCCGTATAAACTCTCTGGCGGTACATCGTTCTTCGCCCGTGCAGAAATTAAAGACGTGATGAGTTACTTGCGTCTTATTATTAACCCAGAAGATGATAGTGCTTTCTTACGTATTATTAATACGCCTAAACGCGCAATTGGACCAGTTACTCTTGAGAAGTTAGGCTTATTTTCACAAGAAAATAATTTGTCTTTACTCGGTGCTTCTGCTGACCAGCGTTTAAGCATGGTGCTTCCTAAAAAGGCAGAAACACAGCTTCATGAGTTTGCCGACTTTATCGCGACATTTACTCGTGAATTGTTAGAAGATGATGAGCCTGTGCCTAAAGTTCGTCAAATGATGAATGAAGCGGGTTATATGGATTATGTTCGAGAACAGTCAGCAACACCTGCACAAGAGAAAAGTAAGCTCGATAACATCGAGAACTTATTTACCAGTATTCAAAATCTGATTAATCGTGCTGAAGATGTTGATGAAAAGAATATTGAAAGTGTCATCCGAAAACTAGTTTTGCTCGATCTGTTAGAACAGCAGCAGGAAGAAGAAGATACAGACAAAGTTAACCTTCTTACTTTGCATGCAGCAAAAGGTCTGGAATTCCCATATGTGTACATTATGGGACTTGAAGAAGAACTATTGCCTCACAAGAACTCGATTGCAGCAGAAACCATTGAGGAAGAGCGCCGTCTCATGTACGTGGGAATTACACGTGCACGCCAAGGTTTAACGTTAACTTTAGCGGAACAGCGCAAAAATGGCGGACAGATGAAACAAATGACGCCTAGCCGTTTCCTTGATGAGCTTCCACAAGATGAGCTCGAGTGGTTAGGGCGTAAAAAGAAAATTGCGGCTAATGTTGACCCTAAAGAACAGGCTCAACAATATCTGGCAAATTTAAAAGCTTTATTAAAGCGTTAATTTTTTTAATTTTTAGGAAATCCCATGAAAGTTCAAGTGAAATTGCTCGATCCGCGTTTAGGTAAAGAATGGCCTTTACCTTCATATGCAACAGCAGGTTCAGCGGGTTTAGATTTACGTGCCTGTTTAGATGAAGCAATTGATATTGAACCAGGACAAACTGTTTTAGTTAAAACAGGTATGGCAATTTATATTCATGATGTAAATTTTGCTGGTTTAATTTTACCGCGTTCAGGTTTAGGTCATAAACACGGTATCGTGCTTGGCAACTTAGTTGGTTTGATTGATTCGGATTATCAAGGTGAATTGATGGTTTCAGTTTGGAACCGTGGTCAAACCACCTTCCGTTTAGAACCAGGTGAGCGTTTGGCACAATATGTTTTAGTACCAGTCGTACAAGCCGAATTTGAGCAAGTAGAAGAGTTTGAAGAAACTTTACGTGGCGCTGGTGGCTTTGGCCATACAGGTAAACAATAAGTTTTTTAAATATTAACGAAAATCAAACGCCTGTTGAACAGGCGTTTCTTTTTACATCTTGAATGTTACAAAGGATTATATTACAACACGCTTTACTCATATTCTTTTAACTTTTTTAGCAAACAAACCTTTCAAAAATTTTGAATAATCTATGTTTTTGCGATAGATCGAATTGATCTTTAAATAGAAGATACGCTATGAATGTAAGACACTCATTTCCAAAAAGTATTTTTCGTGCTTACGATATTAGAGGCAAACTTTCTTACTTAACCACGGACGTTGTCCGTTCAATTGCCTACGGATTGGCACAACAATACAAACAAGCAAAACAAACTCAATTAGTGATTGGCTATGATGCCCGTCTCACAAGCCCAGCCTATGCATACTTAATTGAAGAAATTTTAATAGAACAAGGTTTAAAAGTGACCAACATTGGTTGCTGTTCATCCCCAATGATGTACTACATCGCACGAGATTTTGGTGGTAATGGCATCATGGTGACCGCAAGCCATAATCCAAAATCTGACAATGGTATTAAGTGGATTTTAAAGGGTGAACCGCCGTCTCCAGAAATGATTCAGCAGGTGGGTGAAGAAGCTCAAACTTATGTACCATCTCATTCAATTTCTGTACTTGAGTTAACCTTACCGCAATTTAAAGCTGAATTTTGCCAACAATACCAACAAGCTATTTTTAAAGATATTCAGTTAAAACGTCCTTTAAAAGTTGTTTTAGATGGTTTGCATGGCTCAGCCGGGCATTGTTCAAAACTAATCTTAGAAAAAATGGGTTGTGAAGTCATTGCTTTACGCACCAATCCAAATGGTGAGTTTCCAGATCACGCACCAGACCCTTCACATGCGGCACATTTAACTCATTTACGTAAAGCCGTGGTCGAGCAGCAGGCGGATATTGGCATCGCTCTTGATGGCGATGGAGACCGTGTTGTTTTAGTCGATGAAAAAGCACAGATATTGACAGCAGACCGCTTATTGTCGCTTTTTGCGCAAATGTGCCTTGAGCAGCACCCAGAGCAAGAAATTGTTTTTGATGTGAAATGTTCACGTATGGTTCAAGAGACCGTCGAGAAACTTGGCGGAAAAGCAAAAATGATCCGCACGGGAAGTAGTTTCCTAAGAGCTTATTTATCTCAATCGAATGGCCGTGCCATTTTTGGTGGAGAATATGCAGGTCATTATGTGTTTAATGATGGCCGTGGTTTTGGCTACGACGATGGTTTATATGCTGCATTACGAGTAATGGAGTATTTTACCCAATCTGATGCCGCTACAATTTCTGAATTATTTGCTCCATATCCAGAAAGATGTTGTACAGAAGATACCTATATTGGTACTTATCAGTCTGATCCAAAGTATGTATTACAAGATATTGAGATTTTAAGTCATCGCTTAGGGGCACGTATTAGTAAAATTGATGGCGTACGTCTTGATTTTGATGATGGTTTTGGCATTATTCGAGCATCAAATACTGGTGAATACTTTACAGTACGATTTGATGCGGATAATCCTTTACGATTAAAGGAAATCCAGCAAAAATTTGTAGATATGTTGCAAGAACACTATCCGCAAATTGCACAAGAACTTTCAGAGGCCTAAGTAAGGAGAGGCGTAATGCCACAACATCAGCATATCGGTGTCGACAAAGCAAAAATCTTGATTGAAGCTTTGCCGTATATTCAACGCTTTACTGGTAAAACGCTGGTGGTGAAATACGGTGGCAACGCAATGACTGATCCAGAGCTTGAAAGTTCATTTGCCCGAGACATCGTTTTACTTAAAACTGTAGGATTAAATCCGATTGTTGTTCACGGTGGTGGACCACAAGTAGACTCATTCTTAAAGCAGTTAGGCCGTGAATCTGACCGCATTGACGGTATGCGCGTAACTGATGCTGCAACCATGGAAGTGGTTGAAATGGTGTTGGGCGGCAGTGTAAATAAATCAATCGTTAACCTGATTAATAAACACGGTGGACGTGCGATTGGTTTAACGGGTAAAGATGGTAATTTACTTCGTGCCCGCAAATTGCTTATGGAAAAGCAAGAAGAAGATGGTTCTATCAAACATATCGACTTGGGTATGGTTGGTGAAGTGACAGGCGTTAAAACAGATGTATTGGAAATGTTCACCCAAAGTGACTTTATTCCAGTTATTGCGCCGCTAGGTGTAGATGAAGAAGGCAATACTTATAATATTAACGCTGATTTAGTTGCAGGTAAGGTTGCAGAAGCATTAGGCGCTGAGAAATTAATTTTGCTCACCAATATTAGCGGTGTGCTTGATGAAAATAAAAATCTGTTAACTGGCCTTACGACACAAGAAGTTGATCGCCTCATTGAAACAGGTGTGATCTATGGCGGTATGATTCCTAAGGTAGGCTGTGCGCTTGATGCCGTTAAAGGCGGCGTTGTGAGTGCGCATATTGTTGACGGTCGCGTGCCACATGCAACATTACTTGAAATCTTTACTGATCATGGTGTTGGAACGCTGATTTCTAACCGAACTAAAACAGCTTAAGAAATCCATTATTCTCAATAAAAAGATCACCCTAGGTGGTCTTTTTTTATACCATCTTGATTTGGTCATTTTTTTGTCATGAGCTTTGACTAGTGTAGGGAGTGTCACTAGGAGCGTTCATTATGCTGGAAAAATTTAATCAATATCGCCAAACCTGGACTTTACCTTTAAATCGTCATAAAGCAATAAATCAGACGCAATTTCGTTTTGAGTGGGTTGATAATTTAAAAGAATTACAAGATGTACAACGGTTTCGTGCACAACAATTTAGTCAACAATTCGGAATCAAGTTTGAAGATAACTTAGACCAAGATATTTACGATTTTGGTTGTGAACATGCGGTCTTGCGTGAAAAGTGGACTGGAGAAATTGTAGCGTATACTCGTTTAAAACTATTTCAAGGCCACGAAATAGCACAGAGTTATAGCGCACATGAGTTTGATATTGTTCCTCAGCTTTCCCATCTTCCAAATGTGTTAGAAATAGGCCGTACTTGTGTACATCCTCGCTTTCGTAATGGTAAAGCGTTATCTATGTTGTGGTTAAACCTTGCACCCAAAGTGCTATGGTCAATGCGTGCTAAATATTTAATGGGCTGTGTCAGTATTCATTTGCAAGATAATTTGGCTAGAGCGTACTACACGCATCGTCAGATTCAGCAGTTACCTGAAAGCAAATCGATTGATATCCGTTCGAAAAAAATCTATGAACCTGAATATCCTGAGTTTAGCTTCCCACAAGATGAACGTATGCCAAAGCTATTCCAAATGTATCTGAGCATGCAGTCAAAACTATCGAAACAGGCTTTTTTTGATGAAGAGTTTAACTGTTTGGATTATTTTGTATTTCTTGAGGTGAATAAAGTCGCGACCTCATTTGTGATGAATAAGATGGTGCAGCGTTAATCATATTTCCTATTTTGTAATAGCCAGCACATATTGAGATTTGCAAGCACTTTTACTCTCATGCACAATAGAGCAGATGGGGTAATTAGAAGTAGTTTAAAAAGCGATATGTGCCAGCTATTAGGAATGAATTGTGCAACACCAACGGATATCACTTTTTCCTTCCGTGGTTTTTCACAGCGTGCAGGAATTACCTCAGATCATAGTGATGGGTTTGGCATTGCATTTTTCGAAGATAAAGCGTGCCGTTTATTCGTTGATAACCAATCGGCAGTTGAGTCTCCAATTGCCGATCTCGTTCGTAATTATCCTATTAAATCACGTAACGTGATTGCACATATCCGCAAAGCTACTCAAGGTAAAATCACTTTAGAAAACTCTCATCCGTTTATTCGAGAGTTGTGGGGGCGACACTGGATCTTTGCCCATAATGGTGATTTACATGACTTTAATCCGCCATTAAGTGGACGTTTCACACCAGTAGGTAATACCGATAGTGAGCGTGCATTTTGTTATTTGCTCGATCAACTCGTTGAAGCTTTTGGTTATGAAGAACCAAGTCTTGAACAGATATTTGAAGTGTTAGAAAAGATTTCTCCGCAAATTGCGGAATACGGCACATTTAATTATTGTCTATCTAATGGCAAAGCATTATTTAGTTATGCCATTACTAAATTACATTGGCTCGTTCGTGAATATCCATTTAATCATGCGCATTTAATTGACTTAGATGTCGAAGTCGATTTTAGCCAGGTAACCACTCCAGAAGACCGTGTGGCAGTAATAACCACTGAACCTTTAACACATAATGAAAATTGGACAGCATACCAACCTGGTGAAATGATTTTATTTCAACATGGTCAACCAATTAAAAAAGCGATTACTTTTGTAGAAAGATTAAAGCGCGAACAGGAAAATCCTGAACTTAAACGTATTACGCGTGCAGATCAGTATTAATATAAAATACATTTAAAATATATGAATAAGGATGTTTATATATTTTTATCATTTAATAATAAAATAGTTTGTTCAAAAAATACTTTATTATTTTAGTTGGTTAATTTTAATTTAATATTTAAAAAACAATAACTTGAGTTAAATATAATTTTTATATGCTAAAGCCGACAAATTAGGTTTGTTTTTATTTATATTCTTTAAATATATCATGCAGTTTATGCAACGATCATTAATCATCATTGGGGAGATGTATGAAAATGAAATGGGCTTCAGAATATAATACGGGTATTGATGTTATTGATGAGCAACATAAACGAATACTTGATTATATTAATGAAATTGATGATGTAAAAGATGAAGAGGATAGACGTCGTATTAAAGATGTTCTAGACAATATTATCGATTACACGCAATCACATTTTACTTTCGAAGAAAGTTTGCAAGAGGAAGCTGATTATAAATATCGTGTACCTCATAAACGTGTACATGATTTATTTATTAAAAAAATAGAGTTATATCGTGAACGTTTTGAAATGGGGCACACGATTGAAGCAGAATTACAAGAAATTTTGGCTAAATGGTTAATTAACCATATTCAACATGATGATGCCGATTATGTAGGAGCAGTAAAAGAAAATATGATGGGAATTATTAGAGAAAAAGAAAAGAAAAAAGGGAAAAACTGGTTTGCTCGGTTTTTCTCATAAACTGAAATAAAAATAACTCATAATTTCAGTTAGCGCGGCAAACTATCATTTCGGTAGTTTGCTTTTTTTATTGAGCAAACTTTGATTTTCAAGCATGACACGGGCAAAATATCTCTAGTCTTTTTCAAGGAATGCATAATGCAGGACATACCTATGTCACGATGGTTATCGCCCCTGATGGCGTTTTGCTTATCTTTCATCATTATGGCGACATTGGCACCCACAATGGGAATCCAGATTGATCGTCAACTCGATTTCTGGTTATTGTGGTTAGGCACAATGTTGTTATTGGCACTACCAGTTTGTTATTTGGAAATTGCTTTAGCAAAACGGTCGAAGACTACAGCCTTAAATGCTTTATCAAGTTTAACTCGTGAAGCAGATAGTTCCCCAAAATGGCGTTTGGTTGGCTGGCTTGCAGTTATTTTTATTCCATTTTTAGCAGGTAATGTATTAAGTACCGCTGGTAATTTACTGAATACACAACTTAATAATAGTGTTTCAGGACAACTTGTTTTTGCTGGCCTTGCTGTTGTGGCCCTCATTTTATCCTTTATTCCACGTCAAATTTTAATTTTACTGATGACGGTTGGTGTAATTGTTTCTCTTGTTTTAGCTAACACGATGGGAACGACTTTACAGCCTTGGCATTGGACCAATGTTGAGTTTAAAGAATGGGGGAATGCGACTGTACTTGCACTTGTTGCGAGTGGATTGGGCTTAGGGCTTTATTGGCAAAATAGTGTAGGTGCGGTTCAGTCGCAAGAAGGTGCAACGAAAACAGTTCTTCCAATTTGGTTAGCTCAGTTAATTGCTGTGATCGCCTTTGGTTTCTTTTCTTTACAAGCACAGCTTCCTGTTTTTACTTGGATCTTTACCGCAGTAATGACAACAGCGTTATTTGTGCAATTGGCTAGAGAGCAGCTTGCTCAGCGTCAGCTTATGCCTATTTTACAGTGGGTGATTATTGTTGTAGCGATTGCTGTTTGGGCTGTGCCTGAGCTTCATAACATCTTTACGCTGATTTTGATGCTTTGGGGATTACTCATTTGCTTGATCTATGCCATTTTTGCTGGCTGGATTATGAAAATTAGCCATTTGCGTAAATCTATGAATTTTAGCAATGAGTTGTTTTATAACTTATGGCGCATTGCGGTACGTATTGTATTGCCGCTTTCAATTGTCATTGCCATGATTGCGGTGATTGGACAAATTATCTGATGGAAAAAGCTCAGCAAGTGTGGGTTGCTTATGCAGCCCCAGAGCAACAGTTTTTAGTTGCTATTCCATTTGAAGCTGGTATGACTGCATTACAAGCAGTTGAGGCGAGTGGCTTGCAGACACAGGTCAGTTTGCCTGAGCCATTACAACTTGGCATCTTTGGCGCAAAAGTTGAAGCACATGCGATTTTGCAAGCTGGTGATCGAGTTGAGATTTATCGACCTTTAACGATTAACCCTAAAGATATACGTCGTAAACGCGCCGAGAAAAACCCTGTGGGGCGATATATTAAAAGTAATCGCTTTAAGCAATAAGCCCCATAAACAAAACCCCTCAAAGTATTTCACTTGAGGGGTTTATTTTTATTAGAAAAAACGATTATAGTGGTGGTGCAGTTAAAATCGCTTCTTTAGAAGCAGGTAAACCTGGTTGCGATTCTGGAATAGTTTCTAAACCTTCAATTTTAGTTACTGTGCCAGTGCCATCAAAGTAAATTTTTAAATGCTGACCATGTGCTGCGGGGATTTTTGCTTTTTTCGCATAAGTTCCCGGGATATAGTTGTAAATGTAGTCCCAACGTAGAGGATTGAGGGGATCAGTCACAGTTGGACTACCAAGCAAAAAACGCACTTGCTGGAAATTCATGCCGACTTGTACTTGAGAGGCTTGAGCTTTGGTCAATGGAGTCCCTTGAGGAATATCAACCTTATATACACCAAAGATTGAACAACCAGCAAGGAGTGAAGTGACTAATAACGTCAGCACGAGTTTTTGCATTTTGCTACACTATCCCAATAAATTATGATGCATTTGATCAAAGGATAGATCATACTTCATCTAAATTCTATTGCCTATTCCAACTTGAGATTTGTTGAGAGACCTTTTTTCATGCCTATTTCCAATCAAGATTTGCGCAAAGCTGGACTTAAAGTTACCCTTCCTCGAATTAAGATTTTGGAATTATTAGAAAATTCAAAACAACATCATCTTAGCGCTGAAGATATTTACAAGACTTTGTTAGAACAAGGGGAAGATGTCGGCCTTGCGACAGTTTACCGTGTGTTAACACAATTTGAAGCTGCAGGTATCATTCAGCGCCACCATTTCGAAAATAATCATTCTGTTTTCGAAATTATGCAAGAAGATCACCACGATCATTTGGTTTGCCATAATTGCAACAAAGTTATTGAATTTACTAATGATGTTATCGAGAAAGAACAGCATGCTGTAGCTGAGCAACATGGGTTTACCTTAACGGGTCACTCATTAAACCTCTACGGTTACTGTAACGAACCTGAATGTCAGGAAGTGCTGCGCAAGAAATAATCGTTTTCACATAAAGAAAACAAATAAAAAAGGAAGGTTACGTTTAACCTTCCTTTTTTTATGAAGAAATTACTGTCTGTCGAAGGTTAAATGCTGATTTGTGCCTGCAATTTGCTCAGGATCTTCTTCGGCAAGCTTAATTGTTAAACGTAAATCGTTTGGTGAGTCGGCATGTTTTAATGCATCTTTGTAGGTAATTTGGCCTGACTTATAAAGATCAAACAGTGCTTGGTCGAAAGTTTGCATACCGAGTTCACGTGAGCGTTTCATTAAATCTTTAATTTCATGAATTTCACCTTTACGAATATAGTCTGAAATTAATGGGGAGTTAATGAGAATCTCAATCGCTGCACGGCGAGAATTACCATCTGGAGTCGGAATAAGTTGCTGTGCAATCATGGCCTTTAAATTAAGCGATAAATCCATGTAGAGCTGGCTATGACGGTCACTTTCAAAGAAGTGAATAATACGGTCAAGTGCTTGGTTGGCGTTGTTCGCATGCATTGTGGCTAATACAAGGTGACCTGTTTCGGCAAAACCAATCGCATAGTCCATGACTTCACGAGAGCGAATCTCACCAATCAAGATTACATCGGGTGCTTGTCGCAAAGTATTCTTTAAGGCAATTTCGAATGAGTCTGTATCAATCCCGACTTCACGTTGGGTAATGATGCAACCAGCATGTTCATGAATAAACTCGATAGGGTCTTCAATGGTAATGATATGACCTTTAGAGTTATGGTTCCGATAGCTAATCATTGAAGCCAAAGATGTCGATTTACCTGTACCTGTTGCCCCTACAAAAATAATGATGCCACGTTTGGTCATCGATAAATCTTTAAGCACAGGTGGTAATTGCAAGTCATCAATTGAAGGAATTTTAGTTTCAATTCGACGTAATACCATGCCTGGCATGTCGCGTTGCTGAAAAGCACTGACACGAAAGCGCGCACTTTTATCGCGGTTCATAATCGCAAAATTACATTCACGAGTCTCAGCAAATTCTTTGCGTTGTTTTTCACTCATGATGGAATGTAATAGTTGACCAATAATTTCGCCTGAAAGACTATTTTTTGAAATGGGAACAATTTGCCCGTTAATCTTCATCGATGGTGCAACGCCATCTGTAATAAAGAGGTCGGATGATTTTTTTTCAACCATCAGGTTGAGCAGGTCATTAAAATCCATATTTATTCTCTAATTATTTTTATAGAAATGATTCAGGCTGTTTAGCAGCAGTACGAGCCGTTTGCGGGCTGATCACTCCGCGAGACACCAAATTCTTTAAGCTTTGGTCAAGGGTGGTCATGCCATGATTTGCGCCAGTCTGAATAGCTGAGTACATTTGCGCGACTTTGTTTTCACGAATTAAGTTACGAATCGCAGGAATACCAATCATGATTTCATGAGCGGCGACACGACCGCCGCCATTCTTTTTAAGCAAGGTTTGTGAAATAACAGCCTGCAATGATTCAGAGAGCATGGCACGAACCATATCTTTTTCTTCGGCTGGGAATACGTCAATTACACGGTCAATCGTTTTTGCAGCAGAAGTGGTATGAAGCGTACCAAACACCAAATGACCTGTTTCGGCAGCAGTAAGTGCTAAACGAATAGTCTCAAGGTCACGCATCTCACCGACCAAAATAATATCTGGGTCTTCACGCAGTGCCGAACGTAGCGCCTCATTAAAGCCATGTGTATCACGATGCACTTCACGTTGATTGATGAGACATTTCTTAGACTGGTGTACAAATTCGATAGGGTCTTCAACCGTTAAAATATGGTCATAACGGTTTTCGTTGATATAATCCATCATCGCTGCAAGTGTGGTCGATTTACCAGAACCTGTTGGGCCTGTCACCAGTACAATCCCGCGAGGATAGTCACAAATATCTTTAAAGATTTGTCCTAAGCCTAAATCTTCCATGGTGAGTACTTTGGATGGAATGGTACGAAACACTGCACCCGCACCACGGTTTTGGTTAAATGCGTTTACACGGAAACGAGCAACGTTGGGCACTTCAAAAGAAAAGTCGGTTTCGAGTTTTTCTTCGTAGTCACGACGCTGTTTATCATTCATGATGTCGTAGACCAAACGATGAACATCTTTATGATCTAGAGCAGGTAAGTTAATGCGACGGACTTCACCATCAACGCGAATCATTGGTGGCATGCCAGCAGATAGGTGTAAATCGGACGCGCCATTTTTCACAGAGAAGGCGAGTAGCTCTGTAATATCCATAATTTCCCCAAGTAAATCAAAATATGTCATTATTTTGTAGAATAATATACGGCTTTCACCGAGGCTTACCAACACCTCGCTTTAGGTGAAAAGCAAAAAAGTTTTTTGAAAATGAGAACCTTGTCAATGAATTACCTGCAAGATGCGCGTCAGCACGTATTACAGCAAATCCAAACTGCTTGTGAACATGCTCAGCGTGCGCCTGAAACTGTGCAACTTTTAGCCGTATCGAAAACACATCCAAGTGAAAGTTTGCGTGAAATGTATGCAGCAGGGCAAAGAGCATTTGGCGAAAACTATTTGCAAGAAGCTTTGGAAAAAATCGAAGCTTTACACGACTTAGACATTGAATGGCATTTTATTGGTCATGTTCAACGCAACAAGACGAAGCATTTGGCCGAGAAATTTGATTGGGTACATGGTGTAGATCGTTTAATTATTGCCGAGCGATTATCTAACCAACGTGGCGATGATCAATCTGCACTTAATATTTGTTTGCAAGTCAATATTGATGGGCAAGACAGTAAAGATGGTTGTGCACCAGATGAAGTTGCCGAGCTGGTTGCTCAAATCAGTCAATTACCAAAAATCAAGTTACGCGGTTTAATGGTCATTCCAGCACCTGACAATACTGCTGCATTTGCAGATGCTAAAGCCTTGTTTGATGCTGTGAAAGACCAACATGCCCACCCACAAGATTGGGATACTTTAAGTATGGGAATGTCGAGTGATTTAGAAGCTGCAATTGCTGCTGGTTCAACCATGGTTCGTGTAGGAACAGCCTTATTTGGTGCTAGAGACTATTCGCAAAAAGGCTAATGTAAGCTTTATCTTACAGAAACTGCGGCCTTTTGCGGCTATGGCAGACAACGTTTTTTTCGTACTATGAACTCATCAGGAAACAGGATGTTTCTAAGAATAACAATAAACAGTGATGAATGGATGCATACAGGTACGACAGGAGTTATACCAACGCAGAATCTAAAAAAGCCCCGACAGGATGTCGGGGCTTTTTAGTTTTAACCTACTACTTCTATGGTACTTGCACCTGCACCGAGTGGTTTTACCTGAATTTGTACAGGAATACGCTCATGCATTTCTTGAATGTGTGAGATGAGAATGACTTGGCGTCCCTGATTTTGCAATTGGTCTAAAGCATTCATCACCATGTGCAAAGATGAGGCGTCTAAAGTACCAAAGCCTTCATCAATAAACAGCGATTCAATTTTCATTGAGCCCGAGGCCATATTGGCAATCGCTAAAGACAAGGCAAGGGCAGTTAAGAACGACTCGCCGCCAGATAGCGATGCGACAGAGCGAGTTTCGCCGTCCATGTCATGGTCAATAATCGCAAGGCTTAAAGACTGATCTAGACGTTTTAACGTATAACGTTGAGACAGCATTGCCAGTTGCTGGTTGGCATGTTCCACTAAAATATCTAGGTGATATTGCTGGGCATAGTCGCGGAACTCTTTACCTTTTGCATCACCAATCAAGCCTGAAATTTTGCTCCAGCGATGTTCTTCTTGCTGAATATTTTGAATTTGCTCAGCGTATTGTTGCTGTTTAGCCAGATTTTGCTGATGGACTTCAAGCTTAAGCTTAAGCCGATCACGTACTTCAAGCTGGGCTTTAAGCTCTGCAATATTGTCTTGAATAAGGCTAACAAGCTTTTCATATTCAATATCTGGCTGAGTTTGTAAGTGCTCGCTCAATTGCTCTTGCATGGTTTTAAGGGCAGAAGAGGCTTCACTTAATAAACGCTCGGCATGATTAAGACGGTTACGAATATCTTGCTCTTGAGCTGAATTAATTTGCATGAGCGCCGTAAGATCAGTTGCCTGAAAATCAGTGTGGGCTTTTAACCAGTTTTGAATTTGCTCATCAATCTGCTGCTGGTGCCCCGCAGTGTGTTGATGTTGATGCTTAAGCTGATCGAGTGCTTGTTTTTGCTGCTCAAAGTGCTGTCTGGTTTGTTCAAAACGTTGTTTAGCCTCGTGATACGCCGTTTGTTGTTGCTGACGTTTAACGTCATGCTCAATTAGCCATTCGTGCGGTTTAATATCGGTACGGCCCGTCATTTGTTGAATGAGCGACACCGCTTTTTCATTATTTTGTTGGCCTTTAAGCGTAATCTCTTGGAGATTTTGATCGATCTCATCAATTTGCTTGGCCATTTGCTCAAGATTGGCAGCTAACATTTTAAGTTCTTGTTGCTGCTGTTCAAAACGCTGTGAAAGCTGTTCTTGTTGCTCAAGTTGCTTGGTGCGTGCATCAAGAATAGTCCAAGTCTGCTTAGCTGTTTGGCTACTCGACTGCTGCCATGCGTGCTGTTCGGCTTCAGATAAACACTCAACAATATGTTGAACTTGTTGTTGCCATTGCTGTGCCGTATTGAGCAATGTTTCATTACGCTGAATAGATTGAACGAGCTGATTGTGCTGTTTAATTGCTTGGGCTAAACGCAAGTTTTCTGAGTCAAATGAATTTATGGCAGTTTGCGCAGCTTGTCTGAGTTCGTTCAGCGTTAGCAAGATCTGCTCAGGAGGTTGATTAAGCTCAATATGTAAGTGATTGAGGCTAAATTGCTGATCAAGTTCTTGTTGCAAGCTTGATTGTTTTGTTTGAAGTTGAGCTAGATATTTCTGAACTTGCTCAAGCTCGGCACAGCATTGGGTAAGTGCATGTTGCTGGGTTTGCCATGCATTAAATTTAGTTTGCTCGAGTGCAACAGCTTGCTGCTCTTGTTGTTGCTGCAAATCGAATAAAGCTTTGGAAACTGCACTATCATCAATACGGTAAGGGTGGTGGGTACTTCCACAGACTAAACACGCATCGCCGTCTTTAAGGTTGGCTCGTAATTGTTCAATATTTTCAGTATGTAATAAACGCTGCTGTTGCAAAATGTGCTGTAACTTTTCACGTTCAGTTTTTGCTGTTTGGTAGTCTTGTTCAGCTAACTGGCAAACAGTTTTAAGCTGCTGCTCTTGGGCTGAGACTTGAGTTTGTTTTTCAAAGAATTGCTGAAGCTCAGCGTATAGCTCATGATAAATTTTTATTTTCTGTTGAATCAGATCTAACTGAGTGATTTGAGCAAGCTTTTGATCTTTGTCTTTACGCTGTTGCTCAAGTTTTAACTCAATTTGTTCAACTGTGCCGAGTGAAGCTGTGAGTTGTTCAACTTCACTTTTAGCTTCCGATAGCTTTTGGCGAGCAAGGGTAGGGTTTCCGAGCTGTTGTTCAATCGCTTGGTAATTTTGAATAAATTGCCCGAGCTGATGCAGATGCGCTGAAAGGCCTTTGTCCAATACAGCATATTGCTGAGTTTGAGTAAGCTGCTGTTGTAGGTGAATTTTGTTCTGCTCAAGCTGTGCAATATGCTGTTGTACCGCGTTTTGCTGCTGTTGTAGTGGGCTTAGGTTTTGCTCAAGTACCTGTCTTTTTTCTTTGCACTTTTTATATTCATCGGCAATAAAAGCGCGTTCTTGAATGGACTGTCGAACTTGATTTAAAGCATGTTGATGCTGTTGCTCAAAATCGAGTGTTTGTTTGAGCTGTTGTTCTGCAAGTTGATATTGTTTTTGTCCCGTTTCAAAAATTTGTATCAACTCATTAAACTTGGTTTGAGCATGCTGAATTTGCGGCTCAAGTTGTTGTAGGGTCTGTAAATTTTGAGCTTGCTGAAAAACTTGTGGGCGTATTTCAGAGAAAACTTCAAGACGTTTTAATTGCTCACGTTCACTAGCCAGTTGTTGATGGTGATTTTGCTGGGTTTGAAACTGTTGTTGTTTAGCTTGTACTTCTTGCTCAAGTTTTGCTTTACGTTCAAACCATTGTTGCTGTTTGACTAAGACATGTTTTTGCTGTTCTAACTGTTGATAGTTTTGTTCGGCTTGCTGGTATTGCTCGGTAAAAGCCGCAATATCTTCATCAGACAAAATTTCAATATGACCTAAAAACTCTTCCAGCTGTTTACGCTGCTTTGCAATATCGGCTGTTTTACGAAAAGCCAGTTCACCGATTTTGGCGAAAATGCTGGAGTTGGTCAGGTACTCAAGTAATTCACCACGTTCGCTGTCTCGAGCTTTTAAAAATGCAGTGACTTCTGACTGCGCAAGTAATACGGCACGAGTAAACTGCTCAAATGAAAGCTGGGTAATTTGCTTAACTTTTTCATCAACCGCTTTGGCTTTATCGGCAAGTACTACACCATCGGTCAAGCATTTTAAGTGGCGCTGTACACTTTGTAATTTACCATTTGGGTTTTCACGTGCACGTTTAATTTCCCAACGAGCCAAATAACGTTTTTGATCTTGCGCAATAAAACAAAGCTCAGCAAAACCATGTCCTGTACCACGACGTAAGACAGTTAAAGGCGAATTGGTCAGTAACTCGGAACCATCAACATCTTTTAACTTACCATCGCTGTCTTTAAGGCGAGGAACCCGATTAAATAAGGCCAGACACATGGCATCTAAAATGGTCGATTTACCTGCGCCAGTTTTCCCCACAATCGCAATAAGACCTGCATGGGCCAGAGGTGCGCTTTCAAAATCAATAAAATGTTCATCAGCAAGCGATGCCAGATTTTTTATTCGAATGGATAAAATTTTCATGACATATCCTTAATGGCTTGCATCATTTTCAAGATGTTTTTGTGCTTCTTGTACCAGACTCAGAAAATCTTTTAAGACCGCATCATCGGCGCTGTAACCTTGTTTTTCCCAGATATTTTGAAAGAGTTTTTCTGGTGTTGGTGGCTCAAGAGCAATGTGCTGGGTAGTATTTGAGTTGATCGCGTCTTTATTTACATATTGACGTGAAATACGCACTAAACGATAGCGGTCAGGTGGTAGAGCAGCTTCAAACTGCTGACGTAAATTCGGCTGTGGTGGCGTTAAACTATAATATTCAATATCGACATATTCACGGTGGTCAATATTTTCAATCACGCCGTGAGGCAAGGCTTGGAGTTGTTGCAGTAGTTCGTTTAGCTCACCACGAATGCGGTGCAATTGTATGCAGCGCGGAATTTCCACAGCTTCAAATTGCAAACGGCTGTCCGTATCTTGAGAAGGGTCGATTTTGACCTCAACTACTTGGTGTTTATAGTTAATTTCACTAAAAGAAAGTGGAATGGGTGAGCCGCTATAACGAATGTGCGGCTGGCCTACTTTTTGTGGTTTATGTAAGTGCCCTAAAGCGACATAGTCGACCGCATCTTCAAATAAAGTCGTTGAAAGCGCCTCTTCATTACCAATAATAATTGGGCGTTCAGAGTCGGATGTTTCCCCACCTTGCATATGCGCATGCGACATCAAGATAAGCGCTTGGTCTGGTGTCTTACGACGTTTGGCTTCGGCAATGAGTTGCTGGTGCAAATAGGCAATCGCGTTTTTGCTATTGGTGGTATGTTCGTTAAAGCCCGTAATTTCGGCCGAACGTAAAAAAGGCAGGGCAAGGCACCACGCCACAATATCTTGATTTTGGTTATAGATAGGTAAAAGCAGTCGATCGAGATCTAGGGTTTTATCTTCATTCCAGCGAACCACACCCACAGTTTTTGCATTGTATTTTTCTAAAAGCGGTTCGACCTGTTCAATACGGTAGCCTGAGTCATGGTTACCCGCAATCATGAGTGTTTGCATGTGCGGTGCAATACGATGGGCATCTGCTAAAAATTGGTAGAGTTGTTTTTGTGCTTGAGAACCCGGGTTAATGACATCAAAAATATCGCCAGCAATAAGCAGGGCATGTGGTTGTTTTTCTTGGATTTGAGTGAGCAACCAGCTTAAAAATTGTTGGTGTTCGTAGTGTCGTGAGTGATTATAAAAAAACTGCCCCAAATGCCAGTCAGAAGTATGTAGAAAATGTACGGACATAGAAACAGACATCAAGCCAAAATAAACACAGATACGTTAGCATAAATTGGCAGGAGATTTTATCAAGACATTTTAAAGTGCTCGTTATTTAAGCCCATAGTAAAACTTGAATTAAATTTTTCACTTTAAACGCTGCTTTGTTACTATCAGGGCAAACCATGAACTTTGAGAACAAAATGACCATTCACGAATACGAAGTAAAAATACAGTGGGAAGGCAATACGGGTACAGGCACTTCATCTTATCGTTCTTATAAACGCGATTTTAGTATTCAGCATCCGCAAAAGACCACTATTCAAGGTTCATCAGACCCTGCTTATTTGGGCGATGTAACCAAATGGAACCCTGAAGATTTATTGGTCGCGTCAGCTTCTGCTTGTCATAAACTTTGGTATTTACACCTTTGTGCAGTCAACCATATTCATGTGCTAAGTTATGTCGACAAAGCACTTGGTTTTATGGAAGATACAGATCCGGTCAAACGTGGTCACTTTACCCAAATTATTTTAAGACCAGAGATTGTTTTAGAAAAAGGTGCTGACCAAGAGCTTGCTGCAAAACTGCATGAAGAAGCACATCACGAATGTATGATTGCTAATTCGATGAATTTTCCAATTACATGTGAAGCCAGCTTTAGCTTTGCTGAATAAACTATATGAAATAGCCATCGATAAAAAGGCGGTGGCTATACATTAAAAATAAATAAAATCTTTAAGCTGCGTTTTCATCGACTTGAAAAATACCAAAAACGTTGTGGTCTAAATCGACAAAGTAACCATGCCAAGCACGGCCCGGAATAGCGAATTTATCCATTGCGACAATACCGCCTTGCGCTAAAATTTTTGCAGCCACTTCATCGAAATTTTCGACCTGAACCGAACAGGTAAATGCATTGGTGCCATATTCCATTGGAGGCGTTTGAGCGGGGCGTTTTAATAGCCCACCCATAATTGAAGGTGTCTCTATGCGATAATATTCAATTGGTAAGTTTGGATCTAATTTAAATTGCCAGCCAAACACAGCTTGATAAAACTGCGCATCGCGGGCAGGGTTTGAAGACTGGATTTCAAAATAGGCAATAGTGTTCATATTATTTAAATCATATTTTTATGGTGTAAAAAGTATACGCATAGCCTTTATAGCCACGAAAGCACGATTTTGTATGTTGAACGTAAAATAAATGAAAGTGCTAGAAAATAAAAACCGACGATTCGAGTGATGAGAGAATCGTCGGTCAAAAACTTCATCAAGGGTTTCGGCTGCTAACAAAACCTAATCCGAAGGAAGGAAAGAGTCGTAATGAAAGGTCACCGAAACAATTTTGCGGATGCCGTGCAAAGGAAGTATTCGGTTGCTGCGACCTTGTTACCCTATATAACGTCAAGAGATCAGGATTGGTTGACAGAAAAATGAAAAAAAATCGAAAAAAATTTATAATTATTTTTTGAACCCATAAATTAGGCAAAAATATGACCAAATTACGTTCTTACTTTCTCTGGTTTTTTGCTTTATGCATCGTGCTCACCTTAATTGTAGGTGTGCTTGCAGCACTATTACCAGCGAGTGTAGGTGGTATTTTAACAGCCGTTCCATATTTAGGTGCAATGATTTTTGTCTTATTTAAATTTTTAAAGAAAGAACGCCGTGCACCGACTGTACCAGAAAAAAAGAAATTTACTTTAGGTTTTACCTTGATTTTTTGGGGCTATAACTTGTGTGGTGTTTTATTTGGTCTGTTTTTATTTGCCAGAAAAGACCCTGAGATTTTGCAAAACTTTATACTTTACCTCAAACAACCTCAGTTCTTAAGCATTATGGTGATTATGCTTTTAATGTTAGCTATTCCGCTTTATTTAATTACCTACTGGTTTTATGGCAAACAAGCACAGCGAATGGCTGACAAAATGTTTAATGTGCAATAGATCACTACGAAAACTCATACGATTAAATATAAATGAGTCTTATACAATTAAATAAAACTTGAATCCTCAGCTTAGGGGGAAATATGAATAAGAATGTATTAATTACAGGTGCGAGTGGTTTTATCGGAACGCATTTAATTAAGTTCCTTTTAGAAAAAAATTATAACGTGATTGCGTTGACACGGCAGGCTGGAAAGACATCTGACCATCCTGCCTTGCAGTGGGTACAAAAGTTTGAAGATATTTCGACACGGCAAATTGATTATGTGGTGAATTTGGCGGGTGCAAATATTGGCGAGAAACGCTGGACCGAGTCACGTAAAAAACAGCTCATTGAAAGCCGTGTAAATACGACCCGAAAACTGTATGCATGGCTCAAGCAATCTCAAATTTTTCCGGAAGTAATTGTGTCTGGTTCTGCAATTGGTTATTACGGAATAGATGATCAAGAAAAGTGGGCAGAAGTGTGTACTGAACAAAGCCCGCCACAGCCTATTTTTATGTCCGAGCTTTGCCAAGAGTGGGAGCGAGCAGCTTTAGCAGATTCTCAACAAAATACTAAAATTATTCGCTTAGGTGTGGTGTTTGGGCAGGGCGGTGGCATTTTGCCTAAAATGTTACTTCCGATTCGACTCAATTTAGTCGGTCAAATTGGTCATGGCCGTCAGCCTGTGGTTTGGGTACATATTGAAGACGTATTAAATGCAATTGAGTTTATATTTCAGCATCCTCAATCTGCTCAAATTCACAATGTCGTGGCGCCAGAAAATGTGACTCAAAAGGTATTTGTTGAGCAAGCTGCCGTGGTACTCAATAAGAAACCACTGTTGTCAGCACCGAGCACGGTTTTCCGTTGTTTGCTAGGAGAGCAGTCTCAATTGATCTTAAATGGGCAATACGTTAAACCGGCTGCCTTGCAAGCAGAAGGATTTGAGTTTACTTATCCTCAATTAAAAATGGCTTTAGAGAATATATTGGCGTCAGGCTAAGATTTTATTTTGCAAACGCTCTGGGGAATATGCTTTGGCATCAACTAATGTAGGTTGATCCAGCATAAGCTGACGGAGCAATTGCGCAGAGCCTGCACCCATACACAAACCATTTCTAAAATGACCAAAGTTTGCCCAGAGGTTATCCATTTCAGGCATTTTGCCAATGTAGGGAACGCCATTTGGTGAACTTGGTCTGAGGCCTGCCCAGCGCTGCACAATCGGGAAATCGGCAAGTTCAGGCACCATTTCTAAACATGCTTCTAAAATATTGTGCTGCGTAGTTTCATCGATAGACGTGTCAAAACCACGATGTGCCATGCTAGACCCGCACACGATATGACCGTCCATACGTGGAATTAGATACATCACTCGATTCATACACATAGTCGGTAGCCAGTGAGCAGGGGTTTTAAATAACAGCATTTGACCTTGAACAGGTTCGACTGGAATTTCAAGTTGTAATTGTGAGTTCCAGTAATGGCTCCAAGCACCCGAAGTTATTACAAAATGGTCTGCTGTATGTTTGCGACCATCTTCGGTTTGGAGCGCTTGTATCACATCGCCTTGTTGAATCAGTTTTTTAACAGGAGTGTGTTCAAAAAACTCAACATTTGGATGTTGCTTTAAATAGCTAATCAGGGACTGCAATACACGCGGATTACGAATATTAGACAGTTCAGGGAAATAAATCGCTTCTTGGAACTGTTCGGAAATATGCGGATTGACTTGTTCTAACGCATCTCGCTGTAAATATTCACAGCGCTGCATCGGTTCTTGATGCTGCTCGGCGTAGGAAAGCCCAACGTCAAAATCTTCTTCATCAAAAATCAGCATGCCTGTGTCATGAATTTCAAAATCAATCCCTGTAATAGGGTAGAGTTTTTGGTTCCATGCTTGATAAGAGGCTTTGCCAAATTGAGCAAGTTGGTTCACTGCATGCACATAGCGCCAAGGGTACATCGGAGAGAGAATGCCTCCGCCAGCCCAAGAGGCTGCTTGTCCCGCTTGTTGTTGATCAAAAATGCTGATGGTACAGCCTTGTTCAATCAACTCCAGCGCAGTCATTAATCCACTTATGCCCGCGCCAATGATTGCAATATGCATGCAGTGTTATCCTTTCTCTGCGAACTTAGTTCATTTCCTTGAGTTTTTCAGCAGCGGTTTCTGCAAAGTAAGTCCAGATTCCGTCTGCACCAGCGCGGCGGCAGCACATGAGCGATTCTAAAATCACTGAGTCTGATAACCAGCCATTTTGAATTGCGCCCGCTAACATTGCGTATTCGCCACTCACTTGGTAAATGAATGTCGGAATACCAAAGGTATCTTTTACTTCACGTACCACATCCAGATATGGCATGCCCGGTTTTACAATTACCATATCGGCGCCTTCTTGAATATCAAGCGCGATTTCATGTAATGCTTCGGCACGGTTGGCAAAGTCCATCTGGTAGTTATATTTATTACCACCTTTTAGGTTGGATGCAGAGCCAACAGCATCACGGAATGGCCCATAGAAGCTAGACGCATATTTTGCAGAGTAGGCCATGATGTTGGTGTAGATGTGACCATTGGCTTCTAAAGCTTGACGAATCGCGCCAATACGGCCATCCATCATGTCGCTTGGTGCAATCACTTCGGCACCTGCTTCTGCATGACTTAAGGCTTGTTTAATCAAGCATTCTACAGTCTCGTCATTGAGCACATAGCCAGTTTCATCAATAATGCCGTCTTGACCATGCGTGGTGTATGGGTCGAGGGCACCATCAGTGATTAACACCATTTCTGGTAATTCTTTTTTAAGCAAACGACAAGTGGTTTGTACTAAACCATCTTCACGCCATGCGGCTTCTGCGGTGAGACTTTTATCTTCTTGGGGGGTAACTGGAAAAAGAGCCAGTTTTGATACGCCCAATTCCAGAAGTCTTTCAGCTTTTTTCAGTAACAAATCTGCCGACAAACGCTGAATGTTTGGCATACTTGGAATATCTTGGGTTTGATTTTGTCCCGGTAATACAAATACTGGATAAATCAAGTGATTGGTAGTGAGCTGTGTTTCGCTGACCATCGCACGCAACTGGTCATTTTTACGGATACGGCGCATGCGAGTGGCTGGAAATGCAGGACGATTGAACGTATAAGTCATAACAATCTCGATGTTCGGTATTACACTAGGATAGGTTGGCGGATATTCCATTACTGTCAACCGACTGCTGTATTGTAGCCCCATAATGCTGGATTTGTACAAAATTATGGGTGTTTATCATGCTTTTAAATTTAGGCAACATATGAGTGAAGAAAAGAAAAATTGGACTGGGAACATCCATTTAGGTGCAAAAACTGACCTAACTGTGGTTCTCAACCAATTATGTAAGGCGTTTAATAGCTCTCCTTTTTTTAAGCATAGTGGAATGATTATGCGTGTGGTGGACGGGCACATTGAAGGCTATATCGAGATGCAACCCAACCTGATTGGCAATCTGGCATTTCAGATTTTGCATGGTGGCGTTGCAGCAACTTTGCTCGATAGTATTGGTGGAATTGTGGCAATGGAACATCTCTATCGCCGTTCGACCCCAGAAACTTTAACTGAAACCATTAAGCAAGTGTCGCGTTTGGCAACAGTCGACATGCGTGTAGATTATTTAGCACCGGGGCGTGGTAAATATTTTATTGCCCGTGCCGAAGTATTACGTTTAGGTCGTAAGGGCTGCACCATGCGCATGACCATGGTCAATGATGAAGATAAAGCGATTGCTGCCGGCATTGCTTCATATGCCTATTAAGCAATGAATTGAACCCTTTGAAAGCGCCAAGTGCGCTTTTTTTAGTGTTTGAAAAGCAGAAATTTTTACAAAAACTTTGAGATAAACATTAATTTAATTAGAACGAACGCATGAGTTATAAATTTTTATTCTCATATTATGAGGTTTTAGCGTTAAAATTAGCTCCTTTGACAATGCGGTATGTCTTGTTTATAGAAAAATAAAAACTCTATAACAAGGTGTAGTGCGAGATTGATGGCAAAGCCAACTCATCTTTAGGAACATACCATGACTGATGCACAAAGCAATGTACAAGAAACAGTGCCAACAACATCTGCCTCGGATGAAAACAATCAAAACAAGCGCAAAAAATTTCTTGGTTTTTTTGCGCTGATTTTATTGATCGCCGCTATTTTGTATGCAATCTGGGCATTATTTTTAAATAATTCCGTGAGTACGGATAATGCCTATGTCGGTGCAGAAACCGCGCAAATTACTTCAATGGTAAGCGGACAGGTCGCTCAGGTTGTCGTAAAAGATACCCAAACGGTACATCGTGGTGACGTGCTGGTTCGTATTGATGACCGTGATGCCAAAATTGCATTAGCTCAAGCTGAGGCAGAACTTGCCAAAGCAAAACGCCAATACAAACAAACTGCGGCAAACAGTAGTTCTTTAAACTCTCAAGTTGTGGTGCGTGCTGACGAAATTAACAGTGCCAAAGCACAAGTTGCTCAAGCACAGGCAGACTATGACAAAGCTGCTTTAGAACTCAACCGCCGTGCGCAGCTTGCTGCCTCTGGTGCAGTGTCTAAAGAAGAACTCACTAAGGCACAAAGTGCAGTCGAAACAGCCAAAGCAGGGCTAGAGCTTGCCAAAGCTGGTTTAGCGCAAGCCTCTTCGAGTCGTAAAGCTGCCGAAAGTACTTTAGCTGCAAACGAAGCGTTAATTCAGGGTGTAAGCGAAACTTCAACACCTGATGTACAAGTTGCACAAGCCCATGTTGAACAAGCTCAGCTTGATTTGGAACGTACCGTGATTCGTGCGCCAGTCGATGGTGTGGTTACGCGTCGTAATATTCAAGTGGGTCAACGTGTTGCACCGGGCACCAGCATGATGATGATTGTGCCGCTTAACGATTTATATGTAGATGCGAACTTTAAAGAAAGTCAGTTGAAAAAAGTCCGTCCGGGTCAGGAAGTCACGCTTACTTCAGATTTATATGGTGATGACGTTGAATATCACGGCAAAGTGATGGGCTTCTCTGGTGGTACAGGCTCTGCCTTTGCCTTAATTCCGGCTCAAAACGCAACAGGTAACTGGATTAAAGTGGTTCAACGCTTACCGGTTCGTATTGCACTTGATCCGAAAGAACTTGCTGAACACCCACTGCGTGTCGGCTTGTCGATGGAAGCAAAAGTCGACTTATCTGCGAAGTAAACGCTTATGAAAACGCAAACACCTTTTGCCGAACTAAGCGGTGGCCGTTTAATACTGGCAGCGTTTGTTATTGCCTTGTCGAACTTTATGGTCGTGCTCGATACGACCATTGCCAACGTATCTGTACCGCACATTACCGGTAACCTTGCCGTTTCAAGTACACAAGGAACATGGGTTGTTACGTCGTATGCTGTTGCAGAAGCGATTTGTGTACCTTTAACAGGGTGGCTTGCGGGTCGCTTTGGAACCGTTCGGGTTTTTATTTTTGGTCTGATTGGTTTTACCATTTTTTCTTTCTTGTGTGGACTAGCAAACTCGTTAGGGATGCTGGTGTTTTTCCGTATTGGACAAGGTCTATGCGGTGGCCCGCTTATGCCACTCAGTCAAACCTTGCTCATGCGTATTTTCCCTCAAGAAAAGCATGCACAGGCGATGGGTCTATGGGCCATGACTACCGTTGTTGGACCAATCTTAGGACCAATTTTGGGTGGTCTGATTAGTGACAACCTATCTTGGCACTGGATTTTCTTTATTAACTTACCTGTTGGGATTATTTGTGTTTTAGCGGCAATGCGCTTGTTAAGAGTGGCTGAAACAGAAACGATTTCTTTAAGAATCGATACGGTCGGTTTAGGCTTGTTAATTCTCTGGATTGGTGCGCTACAGCTCATGCTTGACTTAGGGCACGAACGCGACTGGTTTAACAGCACCAGCATTATCGTTTTAGCTTTAACTGCCGCCATTGGCTTTGTGGTGTTCCTGATATGGGAGCTGACCGACAAACATCCCGTCGTAGACGTCAAAGTCTTTAGGCATAGGGGCTTTGCCATTTCGGTACTGGCCTTGTCACTTGGTTTTGGCGCATTCTTTGGCAGTATTGTACTGATTCCCCAGTGGCTGCAAATGAACCTTTCCTACACCGCAACATGGGCCGGATATTTAACCGCAACCATGGGCTTTGGTAGTTTGACCATGTCACCGATTGTGGCAAAGCTCTCGACCAAACATGACCCACGCGCACTGGCAAGTTTTGGTTTGATTTTGTTGGGTG
Organism: Acinetobacter sp. LT1; assembly: GCF_059800965.1. Lineage (NCBI taxonomy): Bacteria > Pseudomonadati > Pseudomonadota > Gammaproteobacteria > Moraxellales > Moraxellaceae > Acinetobacter > Acinetobacter sp. LT1. The sequence continues at coordinate 210,733 of NZ_JBBAXE010000006.1, read as the reverse complement.
CTGTGACCTTAATGCGAGCATTCTGGACCACAGATGCCGACTTTATGGCGTTGGCTTGGCCTCAAATCTTACAAGGTTTTGCTGTGCCATTTTTCTTTATTCCACTGTCGAATATTGCACTTGGTTCGGTACTCCAGCAAGAAATTGCATCTGCTGCGGGTCTTATGAACTTTTTAAGAACCATGGCAGGGGCGATTGGCGCTTCAATTGCAGTCACCGTATGGGACGACCATGCCAAAGTTGCCCGTAGTGAAATGGTGTCAAACCTGCATACGACTGAAGTACAAAACACACTTTTGCAAAATGGGTTTACGGCTGATTCGACGCTCGGAATTATTTCAAATCTAGTCGATAAAGAAGCCATTACCATGTCGGCAAATCATGTGTTTTTGCTATTTGCGATTGTGTTTGTCTTTGCAGGGCTGGTCATTTGGCTGTGTCCAAAACCCAAGCAGGTCAGCGGCATGCCTTCTCACTAAACACAAAAAAGCATCTCTTCGGAGGTGCTTTTTTTAGGCTTACTACAAAATGAGCAGATTTATAAATAGCAGATTTTGCCTGTATTTAAAGAAATAAAGCATGCCAGAATTGGACAAATCAGTTATAAAAGAGTGTGATAACAAACAAGGAGACATCACTCAGAGCACAAAATAAACACCCTCAATCATTTAATATTATTAAAACTTTATTTTTATCAAAGATTAAAAAACTGAAGACCTGAAAACAAAGAAGCTTGCATGGCAATTGCATGGATAGGCAGGCGTATATATTGGAGTTATCACGTGAATAAAAGATATTCATTTTTGTTCAGTAGTTTATTAGCAGTCGGTTTATTACAAGGATGTGGAGATGACTCCTCGTCAGATCAGCTCAAGGATGATTCAAATACAACCCCGCCCAATTTAATTGTTGATAATGACCCGACCAGTTGTAGCAAACTGGCACAAGACGGTTCAAGCGTAGTGGTTGGTTCAAACCAAAATGGTGACCCAGCCGCACCAGAGGGTGCATCGGGTTATAGACTTGGTAACACGGTTAAATACGCAGATAAATATATGGTGGTGGCCAACACGCCACTTGCGGTAAAAGCAGGTTGTGATGTTTTAAGAGCAGGCGGTAGTGCAGTTGATGCAGCCGTAGCAGTACAAGCCGTGCTTGGTTTGGTCGAGCCACAGTCGAGTACCATTGCCGGTAGTGGTTTTATGATGTATTACGATGCCAAAACCAAGCAAGTCACTGCCTATGATGGCCGTGAAACCGCACCAGCGGCAGCCAACGAATATTATTTAATTCGCCAAGATATATATGACCCAAATTCACCTGCACCAGTACCAAGTGCCCGCCGTAGTGGTCGCTCGATTGGTGTACCGGGTGTGATGCGTTTGCTTGAACAAGCACAAAAAGAGCATGGCAAACTTAAGTGGAACAAACTTTTTGGTGAAGCGATTGGTTTGGCTGACAACGGATTCCGCATTCCGGGGCGTTTGGCAGATGCCATTGCAAGCAATGCAAACAATTTAGCGCTCGATGCAAATGCAATGGCGACCTATTTCTACCCAGATGGATCACCTCGTAAAGTGGGTGAGACCATGACCAATAAGGCCTATGCCAGAACACTTGAAGCACTTGCCACGGAAGGCGCAAATGCACTACACACTGGGCCGATTGCGCAAGCCATTGTGGCAAAAGCAGGTCAAACGGTAGGTGATGACCCAGCAAAAACTCCAATTACCCCAAGTTTGATGACCTTGCAGGATTTATCGAACTATCAGGTGAAAAAACGCGACCCGATTTGTACGACATACCGTGACCGTTACTATGTATGTACCATGCCGCCTCCATCGTCAGGAGGGATTGCGGTTGCGCAAACGCTAGGTATTTTAGAAAACTTTGATATGTCGCTGTACCCACCTAAAAACCCTGAAAATGAAGGCGGTGTACCTGATGTGATGGGCGTGCATTTAGTGTCTGAAGCAGAGCGTTTGGCCTACGCAGACCGTGACAAATATGTAGCAGATACTGACTTTGTTGCTTTACCAGCACAGGGTATTCCAAGTTTTATTGATAAAAATTACCTGAAACAACGTGCCGCACTGATTAACCCGAACCAAAGTATGGGCGTAGCACCAGCAGGTAATTTCAATATAGCTTCGGGTGTGGACACCACTGTTGAACATGGCACAACTCAGTTTACGATTGTAGATGCCTATGGCAATGTGGTTTCAATGACATCAACTGTTGAATCGAGCATGGGGTCATTCCACATGGTGGATGGTTTCTTGCTATCGAACCAGTTAACTGACTTTAGTGCGAACCCGCTAGACAGCACGGGAGCACTGGTTGCCAACCGTGTGGAAGGTGGCAAACGCCCACGCAGTACCATGGCGCCAACTTTAGTGTTTAAAGGCACGACGCCAGATGAGTTTTATATGGCAACAGGTTCACCAGGCGGCGGCACGATCATTCAATATGTGGTTAAAACATTGGTGGGGGCACTGGATTGGAACTTAAATGCACAGCAGGCGACTTCGCTTGTTAACTTTGGTGCGACCAATAGCAAAAACACCAATGTAGATAGCTCGAATGTACAGCTTTCCTTAGTTGACCTAATTGAAGGCTTAAAAGCAAAAGGGCATGGTATCTCTAACACTGCACAAACCAGTGGTATTTCAACGATTATGAAAGTAAATATCAATAATCAAAGCAAATATGCAGGTGGGGTAGACCCACGCCGTGAAGGTATTGTGTTAGGCAATGGAGCCTTATAGACCACACTTTAAAAAAAGCTGTCATTTTTGGCAGCTTTTTTATGTGGCCCTTGAAAAAAACAAAAGGCTCTCCATTATGTAAATATGTTCATCAGTAGCAGACTGTTGATAAATTGCACAGCATTTTATTTTAGTTATGCTATGATGTTCAGACATTCATGGGGATGTTATTGGCTTCGACGCCGGTGATGAAACTCATAGATGCATGCCGAGAGCGCATTTTCTCTCGTAAATAAAATTTGCATTTTAATAGTCGCAAACGACGAAACTTACGCTCTAGCTGCCTAAGGGCAGTTTGTCCGCTTCCTAGAATACTTGTGGTTTAGGAACCCGACCGTAGCGCACGCACACAAGTCCGTATAGAGTCAAGCCTCGGGGCTTTATACCAAACTTAGAGGATCGCACCTTGTACCCTGTTCGTCGGGTCACTTGGTGTTAAAACAATAGACGATATCTAAGCATGTAGTATTCTCGAGCGTAGTGCTGGCGGACGCGGGTTCAACTCCCGCCATCTCCACCAAGATTCGTGAAAAGCCCTGAAACGAAAGTTTCGGGGTTTTTTATTAATAACTGTTTACTAATAAATGATGTGATTTGAATATAAGAATTACTCTTCAAAAATTATTTAATTTAATATTTCTTAAAACCCCAAAATAATAACTATTGATATATAAAAACTTTTTAGTATGAAAAATCTTTGAATTTTATTATTCTTATTTTAATTATTAAATAAAATGGTTCATTGGCATGGATAAAAAGAAATTATCTGAGCGAGATATATGCAGTAAATTTATTAATCCAGCTTTAGAACAAGCAGGTTGGACAGCGCATCAAATTCGTGAAGAAGTTACTTTTACCAATGGCCAAATTATGGTGCGGGGAAAATTGCATACTCGTGGTGAGCGTAAACGTGCTGACTATGTTCTTTATTATAAAAAAAATATCCCTTTAGCAGTTATTGAAGCTAAAGATAACAATCATAGTGTTGGAGCTGGTATGCAACAGGCTTTAGCCTATGCAGATTGCTTACAAGTGCCTTTTATTTTTTCGAGTAATGGAGATGGATTCTTATTCCACGATCAAACAGGATTATTTGGAAAAGTTGAACAAGAATTAGGATTAGATGAGTTTCCTTCACCAGAACATCTATGGAAACTTTATGAGCAACATAAGGGATTAACAACGCCAGAGTCAAAGCAAATTGTTGAATACCCATATTATGATGATGGTTCAGGGCGTATACCACGTTATTATCAAGTAAATGCGATTAATAAAACTATTGAGGCAATTGCACGTGGTCAAAATCGTATTTTACTTGTGATGGCAACAGGTACAGGTAAAACCTATACAGCTTTTCAAATTATATGGAGGCTATGGAAGGCTGGCGCTAAAAAAAGGATTTTATTTTTAGCAGATCGAAATATTTTAGTAGACCAAACTAAGAATAAAGATTTCAAACCTTTCGGTCAGAAAATGACAAAAATATCAAAGAGAATGATTGATAAGAGTTATGAAATCTATCTTTCACTTTATCAAGCAGTGACTGGTTCAGAAGAAGAAAAAAATATCTATAAACAGTTTACTCCTGAATTCTTTGACTTAATTATCATTGATGAATGTCATCGTGGTAGTGCTAATGAGGATTCCGCTTGGCGCGAAATTTTAGAATATTTTAGTTCTGCTACTCATGTTGGTTTAACCGCTACTCCAAAAGAGACAAAAGATACATCAAATATTACATATTTTGGCGATCCAGTTTATACCTATACATTAAAACAGGGGATTCAAGATGGTTTTCTTGCACCTTATAAAGTTATCCGTATCGATATAGATAAAGATTTACAAGGGTGGCGTCCAGAAAAAGGCAAGAAAGATCTGCATGGATATGAAATTACAGATCGTATTTACAATTTAAAAGATATGGACAAGGGACTTGTTTTAAAAAAGCGAACAGAACTTGTTGCTAAAAAAATTACAGAGTTTTTAGTTAATACGGATCCTTATGCAAAGACAATTGTGTTTTGTGATGATATTGACCATGCAGAACGTATGCGAGAAGCTCTAGTTAATTTGAATCCTGAACGAATCAAAGAAAACTATAAATTTGTCATGAAAATTACAGGTGATGATAAAGAGGGTAAAGCTGAATTAGATAATTTTATTAATCCTGAAGAACGATATCCTGTCATAGCAACAACATCTAAATTAATGACTACAGGTGTAGATTCTGAGACCTGTAAATTGATCGTACTTGATCAGCATATTAAGTCGATGACTGAATTTAAACAGATGATTGGTCGAGGTACACGTATTAATGAAGAGTTTGGAAAAACGTGGTTCACGATTATGGATTTTAAAAAAGCGACAGAACTTTTTAGTGATCCAGCTTTTGATGGGGAACCGGTTGTTATTTATGAACCAAAACCTGATGAACCTATCGTACCACCTGATGATACAGATATAGGTGACGAAGAGGATACAGATAAGGAAGATGATATAGATGATTCTGATGACGATTCAACAATAGGCGGTACTTCTGGTGGTGATGATACTGGCGGGGGCGGTGGAGAATTACCAAGAAAATTTTATGTAAATGATGTCTCAGTTAACGTGATTGGGGAACGAGTTCAGTTCTATGATAATGATGGGAAATTAGTTACTGAGTCTTTGAAAGATTATACACGCCAACATATTTTAAAGGATTATGAATCACTAGATGCATTTTTAAGAAAATGGAAAGGTGCCGATAAAAAATCACTAATTATTGATGAGTTCAAAAAGCAAGGCGTAATTTTTGAAGCATTAGAGGATGAGGTTGGTAAAGATTTTGATCCTTTCGATATGATTTGCCACATTGCTTTTGACCAACCTGCATTAACTAAAAAAGAACGTGCTAACAATGTTCGCAAACGTAACTATTTCACGAAATATAATGAGCAAGCTCGCCAAGTTTTAGATGCATTATTAGATAAATATGCTGATCAGGGTATTGAGCCAATTGAGGATGTAAAGATTTTACAAATTCCTCCATTTAATCAAATGGGATCAATCATTGAAATTATTCAGTCATTTGGATCGGTTGAAGCATATACAAATGCTTTAAAAGAATTAGGAGATTATTTATATAATGATGCATCTTAATGGTCTGATTGGTACAATTGCCACCAAATTTTTAAAATCTAATGCAGTTGTAATATGAGCATTTCAGGAACAATTAAATCCATTCAAGATACCATGCGTGAAGACGTAGGCGTTGATGGTGATGTACAACGCCTTGGGCAGTTGGTGTGGATGTTGTTCCTTAAAGTTGTTGATGACCGAGAAAATGAATTGGCAACTTTAGCTTTATTGGAAGGACAAACTTTTAAATCTCCGATTCCTGAAAAATTTCGTTGGCGTAATTGGGCTGCTAATGATGAGGGGATGACAGGAGATGAGCTTAAAAATTTTATTGATAATGAATTATTTCCAGCATTACAAAATTTAGCTGTTGAAAATGATGATCCACGCGCTCGTGTAGTACAAAATGTATTTTCTGATGCATATAACTATATGAAATCTGGTGGTTTGATTCGTAAAGTCATTAATCAAATACAGAAAGGATTCGATTTTAATAAATCTAAAGAGCGTCATGCCTTTGGAGATATTTACGAACAATTATTGCGTGATTTGCAAGCAGCTAAGAACTCAGGGGAGTTCTATACTCCGCGTGCAGTCACCACTTTTATGGCACAGATTGTTGATCCTCAGTTAAGTGAATCTGTACTTGATCCAGCGTGCGGTACAGGTGGATTCCTTACTTCTGCAATTGAGCACAAACGTGAAAACTATGTTCAAACTGTTGAAGACGAAAAAGTTTTACAAAGTAGTATTTACGGAATTGAAAAAAAACCTTTACCGCATTTGTTATGTACAACAAATATGATTTTGCATGGTATTGATGTACCTGTACAAATCCGTAGAGATAATACGCTCTCTTACTCTCTAAACTACTGGGATAAAAATAAACGTGTAGATGTAATTCTGACTAATCCACCCTTTGGGGGGACGGAAGAACAAGGCATTGAAAAGAATTTCCCTTCAAAATTCCAGACTCGCGAAACAGCTGATTTATTTATGGTGTTGATCATTCAGCTCTTAAAAGCGCATGGTCGTGCAGCAGTAGTATTGCCTGATGGTTTTATGTTTGGTGAGGGCATTAAAACAGCCATTAAAGAAAAATTAATGGAAGATTGTAATCTACATACGATTGTCCGTTTACCTAAGTCTGTATTCGCACCTTATACCCCCATTAGTACCAATATTTTATTCTTTACTAAGGGTAAGAAAACAGAACATGTATGGTTCTATGAGCATCAATTACCACCGGGTGTTAAAGCCTATAACAAAACCAAACCTTTACAACTAAAAGAGTTTGATACTTTAAAAGCATGGTGGGGGAAAGAAAGTGAGGGTTTTGCTAGTCGTGTAGCAAATGAACAAGCATGGAAAGTATCACTTCAAGATATTATTGATCGCGGTTATAACCTTGATATAAAAAATCCTCATCAGGTTGAAGAAGATGTAAAAGACCCTAAAGAGCTTTTAGCTAAGTATGAGAGTCTTAACGTTGAGGTTGCTAAAATTCGCCAGCAATTAAAAGCAGTTTTAGATGAAGCTTTAGGTCAATAGTTCGGGATGAGTAAGATGATAGTCATTAAAAAACTCATTACTGAGCATTTAGATATTTGGTTAACAGCAGAAACTGAGAAGAAGTCAGGGCGTGGACGTAGTTCAGATTCTAGTAATTCAATTTATGGTGTGCAAAAACTTCGAGAGTTGATTTTAGACTTGGCAATTCGTGGAAAACTATTGCCCCAAAATATACAAGATCAACCAGTTAATATACTTATAGAAAATATTACTGAAGAGAAAAATAAGTTGGTAAAAGATGGGCTGATTAAGAAATCTAAGCTTTTACCTGAGTTTATGGAACCATTTCAAATTCCTAACAATTGGAAGTGGGTATATTTACAAGACTTAAGTGCATATATTCAAAGGGGGAAGAGCCCTAAATATACAGAAAAATCTAATAAAATTGTAATTTCACAAAAGTGTGTGCGTTGGAATGGTCTAGATATTAGCCCAGCAAGATTTATTGATCCTAAAAGCTTAGAAAATTATGAGAAAGTCCGTTTTCTAAAAGATGGCGATATTTTATGGAATTCTACAGGAACTGGCACTATTGGTCGTGCCAGCTTATTTTTTCAGGTTAATGAGTATCAAGATATTGTTGCTGATAGTCATGTTACAGTAGTGAGAACATTAGGTAATATCTCTGATTACATCTATTTGGTTATTCGTAGCCCTTATATTCAAAAAGATTTAGAAAGTTCAGCAACGGGCACTACAAATCAAATTGAATTAAATACTTCAACAGTATTACAGACCAAAATACCTCTGCCTCCTATTGAAGAACAAAAGCGTATCGTTGAAAAAGTCGATGAGCTGATGCAACTTTGTGATCAACTTGAACAACAGCAAAATTTAGGCTCTGACGCACATGATCAATTAGTTGATACGTTACTGAATTTTTTGACTAATTCATCTGATATTGATGAGTTCCAACAGAATTGGCAACGTATTTCAGAAAACTTTGATCTGCTATTTACTACTGAATACAGTATTGAACAGTTAAAACAAACGATTTTGCAGTTGGCTGTGATGGGTAAGTTGGTAAAACAAGATCCAAATGATGAGCCAGCAAGTGAGTTGCTAAAACAAATTACTGAAGAGAAAAATAAGTTGGTAAAAGATGGGCTGATTAAGAAATCTAAGCTTTTACCTGAGTTTATGGAACCATTTCAAATTCCTAACAATTGGAAGTGGGTATATTTACAAGACTTAAGTGCATATATTCAAAGGGGGAAGAGCCCTAAATATACAGAAAAATCTAATAAAATTGTAATTTCACAAAAGTGTGTGCGTTGGAATGGTCTAGATATTAGCCCAGCAAGATTTATTGATCCTAAAAGCTTAGAAAATTATGAGAAAGTCCGTTTTCTAAAAGATGGCGATATTTTATGGAATTCTACAGGAACTGGCACTATTGGTCGTGCCAGCTTATTTTTTCAGGTTAATGAGTATCAAGATATTGTTGCTGATAGTCATGTTACAGTAGTGAGAACATTAGGTAATATCTCTGATTACATCTATTTGGTTATTCGTAGCCCTTATATTCAAAAAGATTTAGAAAGTTCAGCAACGGGCACTACAAATCAAATTGAATTAAATACTTCAACAGTATTACAGACCAAAATACCTCTGCCTCCTATTGAAGAACAAAAGCGTATCGTTGAAAAAGTAAAGCAACTCTTTTCCATGATTGAGCAACTACAAATACTTCAAGGTAAATTACAAAGAACAAAAATTTATTTAGCGGATAGTTTGGTCGCTAATGCCATGATTGATTCAAACGATAAAAGTAAGTTTGAAGTTGCAGATAACATTGCCCAGTTTAAAAAGCCAATTGAGGTTATTAAACAATCGAGACAAAAAAGTGCGGATCAGATTGATTTGTTTGCAGATGATAGTGGTGAAGATGATATAAAACTTTTGTCTTTAGCGGCTGAAATCACGTTTCAATTGCATACAGAGCCAACCTTTGGTCATTTAAAATTGCAAAAGTTGGTCTACTTATGCCAACAGTTAAAGCATATGGATTTGGCTGCTGATTTTAAACAACATGCCGCTGGTCCATATGATCCAGCTATGGCACGTTATTTAGATAAAGAGTTCAAAAATCGTGAATGGTTTAGTTATGATCCTAAGCGAGACTTAAAGTACAAACCTCTCAGTAGATGTAATGATCATAGATCAGCATTTAATAGGTATTTTGCTGAAGATGTATCTGAGATTTATGACTTAATAGGACTTTTTAGAGCAAGTAAGTCTGATCATATAGAAATCGTAGCAACCCTTTTTGCTTGTTGGTTACGTTTATTAGAGAAAAAGTTATCTGTTACTGAGGAGCAGCTTCTAAAGGACTTTTATACTTGGTCTGAAGAGAAGAAACGATTTAGTAAAGCTGAAGTACTAACTGGTTATAAGTGGATGCATCAATATTCAGTTATACCGCAGCTTTAAATAAGATATAAATCGAGTAAGACGAAAATGTTGTGGACTTCATTTAGAGATAAATATGGAAGAGTTCAATCTTTTGAAGTAGATAAATATCAAGAAGATATTCTACGGTTTATCGAGTCTTCTTTAGTTGCTATTCCTTTAGTTGCTAACACTCCAGAGAATGGACGGGTAACGGTTTGTTATCGCTTTAAAAACGGGAATGAAATTGGAATTTTATTAAATGACACTGCTCCTACTTTTTATATAAATGAGAAGGTAGTTGAAAACAATCTTTGTAAAGATGGTGAGCTTAATTCATTAGTTGAGAATATAAAGGACAGTGAAAAGGGAGGGCACATATATCCACACCCTATACATAAATTACCTAATACAACTGTCTTGAGGGCTCCAGTAAAGACGCTCAGTCCCACTTTTGATAATAGAATTTATGTAATTAGTCAGGTCAGTTATGGACTAGTTATAAAGTTACTTCATTTAGTAGCACTGTAGTTAACTCACTAATTCATATTATTTTATCTCTAGGGAATTGGTACTCAAAAAATTCTCAATAAAAAAGCCATTTATGATAAATGGCTTTTTTAATTTACTCATTATTTACGGCAATCGTCAGGTCCTAATTCATCTTTAGTATAGGAAGAATTTATTTTCTTAACCCAAGCTTGTTCTTTGTTATTTAACCAAGCATAAATATCTTTATAGTGATCTTGTTCTTTGGGTGAGATTACATCTTTAGTTTTACGTACAAATTTCGCCATCCAGCAGATTTCATTCAACTTACGAGTATTCAAACTTTCTTCAATAATATAACCATTTCCAGCTTCTTCTTCAAAAGCCTTTAATATATTTGCATTTGTTAATGTTGCATAAACTAATGATTTTGTGACATCACTATTTTTTTCTTGAAGGGCATATCTGTACACTCGGTAATTTGTAATTATTACATTGACGGCGCCACGCCCTGCATTAACTAAAGCTTCTCTATCGCTATTTATCTGGGAATTTGCACAACCATTCATGAAAAGCATAAACAGAAGGGCACAGATAAATTTAACATAAGTTCTGTTTACTAACATTGTGCAGATCTCCGAAGGTTCTCTGAGTTGTTTTTATTATTTGAATCAGTTGGGGTAATTTACGTTAAATCACTTTAGAAAAAGCCCTGAACAATCAGGGCTTTCTCTAGCTTACTTTAATTTTTTACATTCAATATCATTTAATGGTGAATCGGTTTTCATTATGATTTTTTCAATTTTCGGTTGAAGGGCCAAAGCCTCTTTAGATAGTTCTTTAGCTTCAGCAGAAACTTTGCTCCCGTTTTTTTCTTTCAGTTTTATATATTTTTCGATGTATTTATTACTTACACATAATGAATCTAAAGCATCAATTGACATCTTACTTTTTTTGCCTGAAGCCATTAAATCTAGGTCATCATTAAGCTTTAAATTTAAAGAATCGTATGTTGTATTTACTGCATGCATTAAAAAAGTGGCATAACTTAGCAATTGATCATTAGTTTCAGTTACCTTGTCAGCTTCATTGTATGCTGCTTTATACAAGAACTTTGTGTAATAAAGCTGATTAAACTGAGCATACAGAGATGCTTCGCTTGCTTGGGTTACATCAGCTTCAGTAATTACATCCTTCTTGGGCGTGTTTGCTTGGCTACACGCTACTGTCAAAAGAGACATTAAAATAATACAAAGTTTAGACTTCACAATTAATCACCCATTTTTCTCATTTCAGACAACGGTCGCACATAACCATATTCAGCAACAGCAAGATTATAAGCCTGCCTATTCCATTTTTTTCGATTACCGAAGACTACTTCATACATTACTTGATCTATGTAAAAAGGACCTCTATTGAGTTTGACTGCTTCAGCAAGTCCTACATATCTGGCCTTATCAAATAAACCCATACCAGTAGGAGCAAGTTTTACAATTTCTGGTATATCTTTATAGTTAGCAGCAGCTCTGATTTCAAACACATCTTTAGCAAGTTCAAATAGGGCTTTACCTGCTCGACTTGTTGCGACATCTGTTATGTAAGATGCAAAGCGTAGGTACATCAGTGTATGAAAATATTCTGTATAAATTAAACCAGGTGTAGCTTTTTCAATTTCACGCAAATCGAACTGCAAACCAAAATGCAAAGCCATGTCATATTCAAAGGGTTGTCTTTCTTTAACATGGTCCCAATGGGCTTGTTTCATTCCAAACGTGTAAGGAACTATTTTTTTTACAGGTACTAAGTTTTGCCAACCTTCACACGCTGTTAGATAACCTTCATCTTTTGAGACGCACATGTTGGTTGTGCTTTTAAGATCAATTTCAACATTTGCGGGTTTAGTATCATAGTTTGAATGAAAAATTATTCGACCTAAATTTGTGTTTATTTCTCTTTGAGAGCCAGCCATAAAAACTTCCAATAATTCTAAATAGGTTCAATTGGCTTCGATAAGTCCACTAAAATTACTTCTACAGATTCGGCTGTATAGTTGCTTTCATAAAGCGCCGTTAATCCGCTTTTATCAGTGTAGCCTTGTACAAGCAGTTGCCCTTTATCTTTACTATAAATTTCATACATAAGTTCAGTGAGTGGCTTTTTAGTCTCATCATCAACAAGCTTAAATTGAATTTTATGAATGTCTTTTAACTTGTCTTCTACAAAGCTATCTTGAGTTTGAGCTTTACTCGCTGGCGAACTTTGAGCCGAACCACCACCATTGTCTTGAACTACTAGGTTTTGTTGAGGTAGTAATTTACAGCCACAGGAAAGAGAGTCGTTAACACGCGCAGCAGCTTTACCAAAGATTTGCATATACGGGTCGCCTGACACAATAGTTGCAACAACTTTATGAGTTGGGCAAGTAGCTTTGTCACCGACGCAAGCAACGGGAATCCCGTCAATTAGGAATATGCTGTTCCCTGAAATTACTTGACCACCGCCACTAGTGGGGCAGCCTATTGTTATATATGGTGTTGCCAAACTTATTCCTTCTTATCTTTATGAAGTGGCCAAAGCATACCAAATAGAGGGTAGACAATACTGTATAGTTTTATTGTTCAGTAGAGTTAACTTATTTTCCAAGGCCCCCGTGCCGCAACAGAACTTTAATTTTTTGCGCTGATTTAAAGTCATCCACCATTGCGACACAGAGATAAGGGAGCTAAGCCAAACGCTTAGCCCATGTCTTCTTTATCGCACCGCCGCATCACACTGAAAAAAGTAGGGGCAAAGTCCTGTGGGAGAGCAGGACTTTGCAAACTGACATGTTCTAGACGTTGCATGAGCTTAGGCGAATAAACTTGTTCAAGCCGTTGGTAAATACAGTCGCAACTAGCTTGGCTGTGCCCACCCGACAGGCAAATTTTTTCAAAATCCTGCTGAGTGTGAAGGTCACAACCCGAAACGCTGTAATCGCCGACAACGAGGCCTAAAACCAAAATAGTTTTATAAAATTTCATATTATTCTCGTAATGATTGGGGATATATCAATGAGAAAAAATAAACCGCTATATTTTAAGTTTTAAAATCATTTTTAAAGGCAATAGTTAACCCGCCTATAAAAGCAATAAAATAAAATGACTTAAATTTTAAAATAAAAATAATTTATAAATTTGAAAATTTAGATAATAAAAAACCCAAATTTAAAATAAATAAAAAGTTTATAAGGGAGAGGGGATTAATATAAAAAAGGTCATGGTCAACTCCTTAAAATTTATGGAGCTCTACCACCAAAGATCACCGTCAATTGATTATGGTGGTAGAACGAGAAGGGGTTGACAGACTGGGTATACACCAGCACGCGCAAGCGCGTCCCCCTCCCGTCCTACCGCAACGGTAAGGGGGAGGTGCAGGTTGCGCACAAGTCTGATACTCAGGAAGTATAAACCTGATACGCTGTATACTCGGTCTGTCAAAACCGACTGGCAATGTAGGCCAGCGAGACCATAATAATCATAAGTTTTTAACAGGTCAATTCAATTTAAATAAAATATTATAAAAAATTAAAATATAAATTTATATTTTAATTAAACTAAAAAGTTTATCGATTTAAATCGGAGAATTAATAAATATAATAAAGTTAAACTAAACGTTTAACTTGCTCTTAAAATGTATAACGGTAATTAATAAATATTCGGTGCTGGTCCCAATCTTTACGGGTCATGCCATTTATTTTTTCACCTAGGTTTGCATTTTCAAACTTCGACTCATAATGCAAAAATGAATAACGCACATCTAGGTTTTTCACCCACGGCAAGGCATAACTCACCGTAAAATCAAAGTAACGCTCTTTACCCTCAATATCACTGCTAATGTTACTTTGGTGAGCGCCAAAGCCATAAATATACTTCGCTTCGGTTTTTAAGCCTTTCACATAGTCTTTCAAGTTATATTTCAGGCGAAGGGCAACGGCGGTTTCATCGTTATTGGTAAAGTCAGGGCCAATGGTCGCTGAGGTCGGAAACGGGTTAGTACCGTGGTCTTGCGTTAAAACCGAATTGCGGGCGGAGTGAACGGCAAAGTTATCTTCAATCCAAAAACCATCAAACTTTGAAACGGCAATGCTGCCCTCAATATTACTTTTGGCTACATTTACATCGACAAAATAACCATTCCCGCGGTTGTTAATGTCTTGGCCTTTGACACAATCCAGCTCGGTTTCGGCACCGCATTTAAACAGCTTGCCATCATCACGCGAGAAAAAAGCACCTGTGTTAAATGTCCACACCAAGCCATGCAAAGGCAATTTATATTGAGCAATCGCCCCGTACTTTTTTAAATAATCTTTGCTGTTTAAATATTCGGCATTTACGCTCCAGTTTTTGTACTGATATTTGGCACCCAGTAAACCGACATAATCAATGCGCTCGTCATTTTCAGTGACCAGTTTTTCAAATGAGTCCATGCTGCGCGGTTTCCAGCGGTCATAGTAGGCTATGTAAGTCTGTAGCTGATCATTCAGTTGAAACTGACCACTTGCCCCTGAAAAAGTGTCAGGCACTGCGCGGTTATTGGTGCTTTTAAGTAACAGCGAGTCTTGCAATTGGCGACCTAATTTAATTTCGCCTTTGTCACCGAGCTTTGCTTTGATGTAGAGCTGACCTAAAGTCGCAAAGTTTTGATCGAGCTTGCCGTTATTTTCGACCTCTAAAAGCTGAGCGCTAGGCTTGCCAGAGTCAAATAACTTGGTGACTGCATAGAGTGAGCCATCTACCCCAAGCCAGTCCCAAAAGTAGGGGGACTGATAATTTAACTCAAGCCCTAAAGCACTTTGTTCATATTCACTCGACGAAGGCGAAGGGTTAGCACGCGTGGGGTGGGCAGTGCCTTCATCGTTCCAGTAGCGGGTGTTAAGTTTTAATTCTAACTTGCCAAATTCTTGAGGAAGCTCTGCATAAGCGTTGCTCACACTGCCTAAACCAATACAGCCCCATAGCAAATATTTATTCATTTTAAATTCCTTTTTTAAGCATGAATAAGCCCTTTGCCTAACGCTGGGTTAGGCAAGCTTTTTTATGAAATGGATGAATTAAGGAGAGAGTTTTTCGAGCACTTGGCCTTTGGTTTCAATGGCAAACAAGAAGGTCACAAGCCCACCAATGAGCGCCACAACAGCTAGCACACTAAACACATACTGAATGCCATAGCCACCAACCACGAGTCCCACCATAACAGGCCCAATCGCAGAGCCGGCACGGAGCCAAGCGGTACTAAAACCAATGCCCATCGCTCGTAGGCGAGTAGGGTAAAGTTCGGCAGCGTAAAGGTATAAAGAGAATGAAATAGTTTGCAAAATGGCATAGCTCAGCGTCGCTAAAATCACAACTTCCATCGCCGATTTTGCGCCTAAAACAGAGAGGCTCATGAGTGGAATGATTGCCAAGAAAAACGCTGCACTGTACCAAGGACGGCGGCCGACTTTATCAATCATCAACGCACAGATAATAGAAGCAATCACACCTACGCCCGAGGTAATCCAGCCATAACCTAAACTGGTTTGAAGCGACAGACCAAAGTGTTGTTTGTAAAGAGATGGCAGCCAAGTCACCATGGCGTTGTTCACCATATACACGCAAAACCACATGCCCCACAGGGTAAAGGTTCGTTTGCGGTAAATACCACGGAACAGCTCGCGCCAGTCGGTTTTTGCCATGCCTTGAGGGTTAATTTCTTTAACCACAGGTTCAGGCAAAGTTTTACCGCTTTTGATGGCACCGTCTTCAAAGCTTTTAACCACTTTATCGGCTTCTTTAAAACGACCTTTTGAAGCAAGCCAGCGTGGTGACTCAGGCAAGAAAAACCGTAAAGGAATGACCAGTAAAGATGGAATTAGTCCCACAATAAACATGACTTTCCAGCCGTAAATTGGCATGAGGAAAAATGCTGCCATGCCTGCAAACATAAGACCAAGTGGAAATAAAACTTCATAGAGCAAGAAAAACTTACCACGCTTTTCTGCACCAATAAACTCATTAATATAGGCACTCGCAACAGGCACTTCGCCACCTGTTCCCACACCTTGTAAGAAACGGAAAATTAACAGCGACATTCCGCTCCACGCAAACAAACAAGAAATGTCCATTGCCACAAACAGTAAAATGGTAAAAGACAGCACTTTTAAACGACCGACTTTTTCGGCAAGTGAACCAAAAAAGATCGCTCCGACCAGTTGCCCGACATAGCCCGCAGCAATGATCGCACCGACGTAGGCAGGCGTCAGGTGCCATTCGGTAATGAGTTGGGGTAAAGCAAAGGCAATCGCAAGAACAGTATAAGCGTCAAAAAAGGTCGCGATCCCGATGGTAATTCGCATAAATTGCAATCGTCCGGTGACGGGGAGTCGTTCGAGTCTTGCAATAATTTCCGCATTTTTTTGATGATGACTAATTTGTTCTACATCCGCTAGATTTGTCATCTTATATCTCCTTATCACTACATTCCTCGTAGTTTTGTTGTTCTATTTCGCACTACCTGTTCACCACAGTTTGCATGCTTTTTATTATTGTTTTTAAGAGACATGCCCGATGTTTGGCCTCAGGCAGCGTACAGGAAAAAAAGGCTAGCGTATATGCTAGCCCGAATGGAATTTAAGCAACGGCTTGGGTTAAATCGACCTTGCCAATTCCGGCTTGACGCATCGCATCATGAATTTCTTGCTCTGCACCATCAGCCAGTGGAAGCAGAGGCGAACGCACAGTGGCATGGTCCAAAATTCCGCGAGCAACCAGTGCATGTTTAAGCGCGACCGTGCCTTCCATGTGTGAACCGCGGTGATAAACATTGCGAGTCACTGGTAATAATTGGTCGTGAATCGCACGTGCTTTAGCGTAATCTTTGGCTTTACCGGCCTTAATCATTTCAATTAACAGTTCAGGGGCAATGTTGCCATAGCCAACCAATGCGCCGTCTACATCAAACATGGTGTGAAGCAAATATTCATCGTGGCACGTCAACACCTGTAAGTCTGGGCGTTCACGGCGAATAATCGGAATTTCGACATCCCAACGGCGCATGTTACGCACACCATTTTTCATGGCAAACACACCTGGCTGTGCAGAAATATCGAGTAGGGTTTCTAGGTCGTAAGTGGCCTTCGTTGCATCTGGATATTGGAATAAAATAGATGGCAAACCACTTTCTTCATAAATCGCTTTATAGCGGTCTTGTGGTGCGCCTTTTTGATAGCCAAAACGCAACCAGCCATGTGAAGGGTAAATCAAACCTGCCGAAGCACCCGCACTCACTGCACGTTTTGCTTCTTCTGCTGCAACCGAAGTACCTTCGAGTGTAATCCCTGCGATAACCGGAATTTTGTCATCTACCGATTTAACAAAGCTTTCGATGACCTGCATTTGTTCTTTTTGCGACAAGAATGTTCCTTCACCTGCATGCCCAAGAACAACCAAGCCTTTCACACCATCAATACTGCCTAACCATGAACCTAAACGTTGAATTGCATCATGGTCTACTTGTCCGTCACGGGTAAAAGGAGTCACAGGTGCTGGGGTTAATCCACGTAAATCTAAACTCATAATCGTACTTCCTATACAGTGTAATTAAATATTCTCTGGTTCTTAATCTGACTTAAATCGTGTTGTAGAGAACATGATTGGAGTATAGAAATAGGTGAGCTATGTAGGAATTACCAATTCTTGAATTTCAGTTATACTGAAAATGTATGGCTCAAAATGCTGCCTATTTACGATTTAGGAAGAATCGATGAATTATGAATTATGGAAAATATTTTTAGACGCGGTGGAACTTGGTAGCTTAAGCAAAGTCGCCATGCTGCATAACACCAACCAACCGCAAATTAGTCGGCAAATGAACGAGCTTGAGGCGCAATGTGGCGGTCGTTTGTTTAACCGAACCGGACGCGGCGTCGAACTCACCGATTTAGGCCAGCATTTACTTCCTAAAATTCGTTCATGGCTGAACGTAACCGATCAGCTCAATAATGAAATTTTGCACTCGACCGATACTCCGATTGGTACGGTTCGTATTGCCAGTTTGCCGTCTACTGCACATCCGTTGTTATCGACTCTCTATAAAGTCCTTCAAGAGAAATATCCCTTAATTAAACTGTCGGTGCGTGAAGGGCAAGGCGTGCATTTAGAAAAATGGCTTGAAGATGGCAGCGTCGATTTAGCCATACTCTACCGATTTAACCCGACACCTAAACAAGGCGATGTTTACCTTACTGAAGCCGATACTTATTTAATCGGCTGTGAAGGAGATATGCTCACTCAGGCCAATGAAGTCGACTTTAAAGCAGTAAGTGAGTTACCTCTGGTTACCTTTTGTAGGCCAAGTAACTGGCGCAATTTTTTAGACCACATGGCCTATGAAAATGGGGTAGAACTAAACATTGTGTTTGAAGCCGATTCGATTAGTTTACAAACCCATTTGGTTTCCGAGTCTCGCATGTACACCATGCTGGGGCCGCAAGCGTTAAAAAAAGCCAGCCAATACACCTCAATTCAAGCCGCAAAAATTATTAATCCCGCGCTCAAGCGCTATATATCTTTGTCTATTTCTAAGCACGGCTATTTAACGCCTGCGTGTAAGGCGGTGATGGAAGAAATTAGAAATCTTGCCGATTTGCTTTAAAAAAACTTGTAACTTTATGACTGGCACTGTTGCATCGTTCGAAGCATCGTTTTTACAAAATCACGCGGCACTTCTGGGCTTTGTAGACTTAACTTTCCAAGCTTATGCATGAGTTTTGGGGAATATTGGCGTTCTAAACGGTGATAAATACACAGACAGGTCGCGCGACTATGTCCAGCGGCTACGCATTTTAAATAAAAGTCTCGGTGTGCATTACTTTTATAGCCAGCAGAGGCAATTGATACAAATAATAATCCACCCAAAAAAACTGAAAAATTATAAAGAGACATATTCCTTCTCGTCATTGTTGTTTTCTTTATCAATCACTCAGCACAACAGCCGTTTGTGCAAAATATTGGCGAAACTTGCGGCTTCATCATAGATAGAACAGTTTTAGAGGTCAAATTGATTTGGTGATAAAATGACTAAATAATTTTTGGAGATAAGTTTCAGAATTTAATAAATATTTTTAAATAAAAATTTAAGATTATTTTATTTTTAATTAAAATCGATAAATATTATGAAATTACATTTATTCAATTAAGCAAAAGCTTATTTTAAGATAACTTTTTAATACAAAAATATTATTATATTTAATTGTTTGATTTTAATTAAATTTATTGAAATTTAACATGTTTCTTTGTTTGAGCTTATTGTATCTGTTTGTTAACATAATTAAGTCAATTCGTGGTTAAAATAACAATGTTGAATAATATTTTTGATTTCTTAGACAAGATTGGTTTTGCTTCACAAAAACGGGCTCTACATATTTATTTTACTAATTCTGAAATAAATAATCAGGTTTTTTTACAACGTATTGATGGCTTTCATTCTATAAATGAAGGGCTTTCTGCTGAGCTTATTTGCTTATCAATAAACCCTTATATTTCTTTAAAACAATTTATTGGATCCCAAGTTGCCGTAGAACAAGTAACAGATTCAGGTAAATTATTTAGAACTACAGGAATTATCACAGGGGCGAGTCAAGGGCAAAGTGATGGCGCACTTTGTTTATATAAACTGACTATGCAAGATGCGACAAGTTTATGGCACAAACGACGTAATAGTCGGGTGTTTATGAATAAAAGTGCAGTAGAAATTATTGAGATTATTTTTAAAGAATGGCAAAACAAAAGTTCTTTATTTGCCACAAGTTTACAACTAGATAGCAGTGGCTTAACTAAGAATTATGATATTCGACCTTTTTCTATGCAGTCGAATGAAAGTGATTATGCGTATTTAACCCGTCTCATGCGGGAAGAGGGTATCAACTGGTTAATTGATGAATCAGAGTCTATGGTCTTGAGTAATAGCCAGACGATTGAGCCTCAAAAACTACGCCTTATTGATCATAATAATGAATATAAAGTCTTAGAGCGTCGAGCTATTCGCTATCATAGAAGCGATGCAACTGAACAAAATGACAGTATTACCAGTTTTATTGCACAAAGACAGCTGCAGCCCACGGCAATCCATCTTCAACGTTGGCAAGCAGATAACTTAAGTCAAGAAGATGCAAGTGGTAGTGTTTTAAGCGCACATCAGCATAGTTCACAACGTGATAATGAAAGTTTAAGTCTTGAACAGGCATGGACAATTGCACCTGCTTGGATTACGGACTTAAACGGAGAAGATCAGGCAACCACTTCAAGCAATAGTCAGATTGAAAAACTAAATAAACAATTAAATCAATATCAAGCTTTGCAGGCAAAGTATTTTATTGCTCGAAGCAGCGTACGAGATGCTCAAGTTGGTTATTGGTTCAAGTTAAATGAACATCCTGAACTTGAAAGAAATCATGAAAGTTCTGATAAAGAATTTTTGATTTTAAGTAAGCGGTTTTATAACCAGAACAATTTACCAAAAGATATACGTGATCAAGTTGAACAACTATTAAGTTTGAGCCATTGGCAAGTCAGCCATGATCGAGCGCAAGAACGTCAAGCCAATGAACTCATGGTTGTACGCCGCTATATCGATATTGTTCCAGAGTTTGACCCATTAATACATCGTCCCTCGGCCCATGTGCAACGGGCCAAAGTAGTGGGTTTAGATGGAGAAGAAATTCATGTAGATGAATGGGGGCGTATCAAGGTTCGTTTTTTATTCACCCGTACCGATGACCATCAACATGATGGAGGTGCAGGAAGCAATGACAATGATACTGACTCGGCTTGGGTAGATGTATTAACGCCATGGGCAGGGGAAGGATACGGTGCACGCTTTTTGCCACGAGTGGGTGAAATCGTTGTAATTGACTTTTTTGATGGAAATATTGATCGTCCATTTGTTACAGGGCGAGTCCATGAAGGGCAACGGTCACCTACCAAATTTGATATTAAAGGCCAGCTACCGGATACTAAAAAGTTAAGTGGTATTCGTACTAAAGAAGTAAGTGGGTCTGGTTTTAACCAACTTCGGTTTGATGATACGACTGGGCAAATTAGTACTCAGCTTCATAGTAGTCATGGGGCAAGTCAATTAAATTTAGGTAACTTAAGTCACCCTAAAGAGCAGGCTGAAAGTGATGGAAGAGGTCAGGGATTTGAATTAAGGTCTGATTTATCTGGCGCGATTCGTAGTAAAGGACTATATGTTTCAACTTTCATTCAACCGGGTGCTTAAAAAACACAACTCGAAGCAAAGGAAGCGATTGAAAATCTTTCCGAGGGCTTGGAGCGTATGAAAGCTTTATCTGAATATGCAGGTAAACAGCAAGCAGAGGCAGCAGATATGCTTCAAAATGTTGAGTTCTATATCAAAAAAATAGAATCTCAATGGAAAGATTTAAAAGCCATGAAAGATGCACTCATGCTTTTAGCTGCTCCTGAAAGTATTGGCCTAACTTCAGGCAAAGATATCCATATTCAGGCATCCGAAAGCATTACGCTTGGTAGCGGAAAATCTATTAATACAAGTACAGATGAAAATCTAATTTTAAATGCGAAGAAAAAAGTAAGTTTATTTGCAGGTCAAGAAGACTTAAAAATTTATGCTGCTAAAGGCAAGTTTGATATTCAGGCCCAAGACAATGTACTCGACGCTTCTGCAAGATTAGATGTCAAAATTACTTCATCAGAAGGCAAAGTTGAAATCAATAGTCCTAATGAAATTGTATTAAGGGCTAAAGAGAGTGCATTAAGAATTGATGCATCAGGGGTAACAATAATTACCCCGCAAAAATTTACGGCTAAAGCTGGTCAACATCTCTTTACAACAGGAGCAAGTGAAACCCCAACCTTACCGATTTTTCCAAATAATGTATGCTGGGAATGTTTGGCGAGACGAGCAGCGCAGAGGGGTGCATTTATAAACAAAGGGGATGGTCGATAAATGACTGCTAAACTACCGCTTCAGACATTTTTTAAAACATTTGAGCCACACTCTTTTGCAGAAGTTGGATTAAACGTTTTTGCACTTGCAGATGCTGCACAAGATGATAGTTTCTTGAAGAAATTTGAGCATCTACGTCAAAAATGCCTTTTGTTAGAAGCTAGTGGTGAGGAGGCAAAAGCGGTATCTCCCCATTTACTTCAACTCCCTCAAGATTTTTCATCACAAGAATGGCAATGGATACAACAAAATATTGCAGGCACGGCTCGCATGACAATTATAGTAAGCCCTTTGTCCTTCAATTATTTGTTTGAGCATTTAAGAAAATTTTTAGAAGTGAAATTTGAAGGTGGACTCGAAATGTTTTTGGCATTTTGGGACCCTGTAATCTTAGCTACCTTGGTTGGCCATAAAGAAAATAAAACTTTGTATGTCGATGGGCCTGTATTCAATACTCAGCAGATTAAAGACTTACTTACTCCTATTCAAAGTTGGTGGTATTGGGATAGGTTAGGCAAGCTTCAAGTAATTTGGGGGATAAATGAACGGGTTGAACAATTACCTTATGTGCAAGTTCCTTTAACTTTTACTGTTGAACAAGAAGAAATGATGGTTGAGGCAACTTTTCCTGATAATCTTATTTATTATTTAAAACTCAATAATGAATTCCTTATTAGTCATATGACAGATAATGAATTATATCAATTTGTTATTAAATCCATTCCTGAGGCTAGAGCGTATAACTTATTTGGTACACGAGATATTTTAAATTTTATTTGTTTAAAATTGATTTATAAAGAAAACTTTTTAACAGATAAAGGGTTAAATCAAAAACTAGAACGCTTAAAAGATAAAAAAATATCTATGGATGAAGTGATGGTCCAACTTGTAGCAAATGCGAGTTAATAAATTTTATGATGAATAAAACACAATGGTCGAATAGATTATTACTAATATTTGGTTTGATATTCAGTCTTGTAGGCTGTGTTAGCCTTGGTCCAAATGCGACTTATAATATGGGTACAACATCCTTTCAATATTTTACTTCTTACCATGCTTATATGACTGAGATAAATGGTGAGGAAATTGGAGGAGGATTTGGTGGAGGCATGAATACTTCTCCAGTTAAGATTGGTTCACAAGTCATTACATGGGGAGAAACAAATAGTAAAAAAAAGCATGTGGCAAAGAATCAAGTTATTCTTACGAAAGAACAGTTAAAAGGAAAAAAAGATTTAGCAGTACATCTTTATCCTGATGATACTGTAGAAATAACGACTTCAAATAATTGGCCTATACCAACAGAAAAAGGGATAAAGTGGATGCATGACTTAAAAAAAGCTAAATAAGTTTTGGAAGAATATATTAGTTGAACTATATAAATACTATTTTTTTATTAATCAACTGATATATAGCTAAGGCTGAAGTAGGTGGTTTTTTTATCCAATAGTTGGTATTAAATTATAAGTTATTAAATTTATAAAAATCATAAGTTTTTATAAATTTAATAACTGGATTATAGAGTGAGGTTTAATGAAATGAGTTTAAAGAAAATATTACTGTTCCCGGTTAGTTTAATGTTGAGTGCAGCAGGTTGTGCAGGTATTGGTCCAAATGCGACTTATAATATAGCAGCTACATCCTTTAATTACGATCCAAGTTATACAAGTTATATGGTGAAGTTGAATGGTTCTGAAATAGGTGGTGGATTTGGAGGTGGAACAAATACTGCTAGCGTAAAGATAGGACCACAGATAGTTACATGGGGAGAGACAAATAGTAAAAAAAAGCATGTAGCAAAGAATCAAGTTATTCTTACAAAAGAACAATTAAAAGGAAAAAAATATTTAGCAGTACATATATATCCTGATGATACCGTAGAAATATCAACTTCAAATGACTGGCCTAATCCCATAAAAAAAGGTCTCGATTGGCGGACTGACATTTGGGAAAAAAATCATAAAAACTAAAGAGATTATGTCATGGATATAAATTTAAAAAGAGTACAGGTATTAAATAGTGATATTTCAAACGATGAGCCATCATGCAAACAAGATTGTAGCGATGTAGTTAATATTTCGGTATTTTTTGATGGTACTGGTAATAATAAAAAAGAGGATGAAGATACCAAAAGGTGGTCAAATCCTGCTCGATTGTGGAGAAATGCTCAAGGATTAAGAGAAAAGGAAATGGCTGATAAAAACAAGCAAATATCGCCAAATTACGCTATCTATATTTCTGGTGTTGGAACAAGATTTAATGCTGAGTTAAATATCTTTCAAAGGGCTATTTCGTGGGTACAAGATAACCTTGGTTTAGGTGCTGGTGCTGGGTTGGGAGGTGCAAGACGTTTAGATTATGGTGAAGACCAGTTAAATGATGCTTTAAAACAAATCCTGATTTTTAATGCACAAAAGGTTGAAAAAGACATTAAAAAATATGTAAGTGAAAAAAAGGAGTACAGCTTTGCTGAAGTCGATAAAAGTTTAAAAGAACATCGATTAATTAAGAAAATTAATATTTCTGTGTTCGGTTTTTCACGGGGCGCTGCACTTGCCCGTGCATTTACAAATCAGTTTATGTGGCAATGTCAATCAGACTGTGATGGGCTGACGTATGGTCAAGGTAAGTATCCGATTGAATTTAAGTTTTTAGGAATTTTTGATACGGTTGCTTCATTTGGCTTGCCTGCCACAAATTTAAGTAATAGCTTACCTTTTTTAGAACGTGATTTGGTTGTAGATGAGCGGGTTCAAAACTGTTCACATTATATCGCTGGTAATGAACTGCGCTTTGCTTTCCCTGTTGATGTTATTCATAAAGACAATAAGTTAGCTAACAGTAATTGGAAAGAAGTGGTATATCCCGGAGTACATTCTGACGTTGGTGGTGGTTATGAACCAGGTAGCCAAGGAGTAAATGACAATTTTGCCCGAATTCCGTTAAAACATATGCTAGAGGATGCCTTACAAGCAGGTGTCAAAATGTATAGCTATGATGAGTTGAAATTAAAACATTCCGAAATTTTTGAGCAGTTTGAAATTCAACCAGATTCTCAAAAATATTATGATGCAGTAAAAGCCGCTATACCAAGCCAAGGAAGTATTCAAGATCAGATTAAAGGTTGTATGAAAATTTACTACGGTGCCTACGGTACGATTGCACGTGCTGGAAATGAACTTTCTGTTAGTCAGCGTGTACGTCAGGAAAATAAATATCGTGAACTTATACCAGTTGGCCCATCCGATATGGCAACTGAAATGCAAAGATTAATGAAACTAAAAGAAGCAACCGCTTCGAAAAAAGATGGTTTTAATATTTTTAGAGTTTTTTCACCGGTTTCAACTGCCTATGAATATATGATTGGTGTAGAAGATTGGCAATTTGAGAGTTGGAATACAAATGTCAGTGATGATATTAAAAAATTCTATTTAAATTATGTTCATGACTCTAAATATGGCTTTTTAAGTAATGTAGAACCATTTAGTTATTTCCGTCAGAGAAAAGTTTATGAGTCACGTCGTAGCGCCAGTGGTGAAGGGTGGGATAAAAAAGCTGCTGAACAGAAAGTAACTTGTAGTGTCCCTAAACAAGAAATACCGCAAAAGCAGTTTATTGATGCTTATGAACAAGCTCAACTAACAGAGAACTTTTTAAATGCATCTTAGTGATGCATTTAAAATCCCTTATCTTTAAAAATAAAAAGTCCAATTGCATTGTATCTTTTTTAAATACACTCTGTCTTAAAATGAACAGCTAGGTTTTTACATTAAGATCTGTTGTTATTAATGAATGGAATTTATATTAAATTTCTGACAAAAATTTTCTAATTAAAAACCAATATTTGATAGGAAAGGTAATGCCAGAGACTTCAATTCAACAAGAAACACAAAGTACGTGGGCAATATGTCGAGATCCTGTTTTATTGACTATGGTGGGCGGGGCAATTGATACCATTGGCTTTATTGCGTTATTTGGTTTTTTTACTGCTCATGTGACGGGCAACTTGGTATTGGCCGGGGCTGCGTTGGTGAAGGGTGGTGCCGGTTTATGGATTAAACTTGCGGCTATTCCATTGTTTATTGTGACGGTGGTGATTACCAAACTTTTAATTGACCGTAGTCAGACCAAACACAAAACGCTGTCTTATTTATTTTTATTTGAAGCTATTTTTCTCTTTGCTTTTATGGCTGCTGGGCTTTACTTTGAGCCATTTAAAAATGCCGATTCGATTACGGTTGCAATCACAGGTGGCCTCGGTTTAATTGCTTTGGCGATTCGTAATACATCAAGCAAAACCCTCATTAAAAATATTAGCCCAAGTACTATGATGACAGGCAACACTACCCAGCTTGGGATTGATATTGCTAACTTGCTTAAAAACAATAATGCCGCCAATCGGGCAAGTTTGCTTAAAAGTGCCAGTATTGTCATTGGCTTTGTGATTGGTGCTTTGATGGGGGCGGTACTTTATGTCTATTTTGACTTTTGGAGCGTAGCGCCATTTATTTTACCCATACTCTATTTTTCTTATTTGGCTTCCCAGCAGAAGTTTAAACAAGCTTAATAAAATAGACGTTCAAATTTTATTTTCTAAATAAAGTCCAATCCAAGCTGAGCCGAAATTGTTCAGGCACAGCTTTACAGGCATAATGATGAGTGGGGAAATACATTCGATAAAGGAATGCACAATGACAAAATCCGGCCATTATTTAGTGCTTACAATAATGGGACTGCTGAGCGGTTGTCAGGTCATTCATTTAAAAGAAAGTAACTTAAGCAGTGCTTTAAAAAGTAAAAATGAAAGCATTTTGACCGACAATACTTTAAGTCATCAAACCCAAAACTTGCTGTATTTGGTCAAAGAAGATGAAAAAACTTGCCTACAAAATTTTGATGATTGTTTAAATAAGGTTCAGAGCCTGTCCGAAAATAGCAGCAGAGAAGAGCGCTATGCTGCGCTGAGTGAAATTTACTTGGCAAAAGCTTTAGATGTCGGGCGTAGTAGCCAGTGTCATGTTATTAATAAAAATAACAGTTGTGTTGAGCAAGAGCTGGCGTTGTTTGATAAAAGCTTGCGCTATAGCTATGTCTATTTGTTTGATTCTGAAGAGTCACCTTTTGATCGGGTATTTGACCATCGACAAAATCAGGTACGTATTTTTTATAACGTCGCCTTGTCGAAGCTCATGACCACGTATTTTAATCATTTAAATACGCTTCATTTCCCACCTTTACTAAAAGCAGATGGGCATGAGTACCACGTTAACTTTGATCATGCTGTAGATGTACAGCATATTGAAGTCGATACCTTTCGCTCTAGCTATAACATGAACTTTTCAGGGTTTAATACCGTCAACCGTAAGGATGGTTTAGGTGCGGAGTTTATTGTGGGACGTAAGGAGCATGATGTAAATCATGGTTTTATTTTAGATCCCGATGCTTTTTATGCTCACCAGAGTAATCCCAACATTCATTTACCACGCTTCTTTCCAGTGACGGCTATTGCCTACCCAAAACAAAAGGCCACAGCCGATCAGGTCATTGCTGGGGCAGAGTTAGAAATTGCCATGTTTGACCCATACCGACAGGACCGCGTAAAAGTTGAAGGTGTGGATTATCCACTCACTGCTAACTATTCGGCGCCTTATGGGCTATGGTTATCGAAATATAATTTAGGTGCAGCAGGCTATTGGTCTTTAATTAATAAAGAAGCCAATTTGATTATGCCGCATTTATATATGCTGGAACCCTTTAACCCCAATAAGAAAATTATTGTGTTTATTCATGGCTTGGCAAGCAGCCCAGAGGCATGGGTGAGCCTAACCAATGACATTATGGGTGATGCCGAATTAAGACAAAACTACCAAGTTTGGCAGGTGTTTTATTCAACCAATATGCCGATTTTTGAAAGTCGTTTTCAGATTTATTCTTTGCTGAATCAGGCTTTTCAAAACGTTGCTAAAGACAGTTATGCCGCACACGATGCCGTATTGGTTGGACATAGTATGGGCGGAGTGATTAGCCGTTTACTGGTGAGCAATGCCGATGTTTCAGAGCAAGCCATGCAAAAAATGAATGAAGCACAGTTAAAGCGTTTAAAAGAAAATCCGGTTATTCGAGAGCGTTTTCAGTTCAAAGATTTGCCCTATTTTAAGCGGGTTGTTTTTGTTTCGGCGCCGCATCATGGTACTGACTATGCTGACCGATGGTTTACCCAAATTGCTCGCCGTATTATTCGCTTACCTGCCGACTTTTTTATTGCCGTTGAAATGAGAGATGAGAAAAATACCAAACTCAGAAAAGGCTTAATTGAAAATGGAGCGAGTAATTTAAGTCGTTCTTCTAACTTTATGCAGTTGACCCAAGCCATTCAACCCTCGTCCAACGTGGTCTATCACTCAATTATGGGCAACATAAATGGTACGACAGATAAGTCAAAAATGAGCGATGGGATTGTGCCGTATCAAAGTTCCCATTTAGGTGGAGAGCAGTCGGAACTGATTATTAAAGGTGGGCATTCGATTCAAACTAGCCCCGAGGCAATTTTAGAATTACGGCGTATTTTACGATTGCATTTAAAGCAGTCACAGCCTTCAAAATAGAATTTTTGTTTTTAGAAAACCACTGCTGAAATGGCTCAACAGTGGTTGAAATGATTAATTAAGCTGGTTTTGTTTGAGCGATTTTTTATGCTCAAAGTAGCTGATTGAAAAAATAACCAAGCCAACCAAATACAACACACCAGACAACAGCAGTAAGTCTAAACCCGCTGCATAGAGCAACCAAAGTGCATAGATTGAAGCGACACTTGCAATGGCGATATGCGGCGTGCGTTTGTGGCGAATAGATTCTTTAAGATAAAACGCCGATACCAGAAAATAAGGCAGCAAAATCATCACCGATGAAATCAGTAAAAGCTGAGTGTAATTTTTATTGAAAAAATACACGGCAATCAGAGAACCTTGCACTACAATAGTGGTCAGCCAAAGTGATGAGATTGGTACATTATTTTGATTATTCTTTAAAAATAATTTCGGGAAAGCACCATTTTTTGCAGCCAAAAATGGAATTTCAGTGGCAAATAAAGTCCAACTTAAATAAGAGGATGCAACAGAAATAATGAGTCCAATGGTAATAATGATGGTACCCGGCAAGCCGATCAATTGCTGCAAAATGGTCGCCATTGATGGGTTATGCATGCCTGCAAGCGCTTCACGACTCGCCACACCATAAGCCAATACTGTCACCATCACGTAAAAACTTAATGCCAGCAAAACACCTAAAATAGTTGCTTTACCAATATCATGACGTTTTTTTGCACGCGATGATAAAACTACAGCACCTTCAATACCGGTAAATACCCAAAGGGTAATCAACATCAGGTCTTTCACTTGCTGCCAAAGTGGAACTTGCAAAGAAAAGTCATGTAAGTTGAGTTTGAACAAATCAAACTTAAAGGCAATGAAGGTAAAGAAGATGAAAACCACCATTGGAATAATTTTGGCAATAGTTGCCAGTAAATTCACAATCGCAGCTTCTTTAATACCTCGACTTACTAACCAGTGCACCAGCCACACAAAAATGCTTGAGCCAATCAGTGAATAGAGCGTATTACCTTCACCAAAAATAATATGGTCTTTGCTGTCGGTAAACATGCCGACGCCTGAAAAGGCAATCACCACATAACCGACAATACCAATGGTAGTACATAACCAATAGCCCCACGCTGAGCAAAACCCGATCAAGTCCCCAAAGCCTTCTCGCGCATAGTTATAAATACCGCCGTCAAGGTCTGGTCGTTGACGCGTTAAATGCAACAACGAGAGGGCCAAGAAAATAATACCGACCCCAGTAATGAGCCATGCGACTAGAAGGGCAGAGCCGTTAGCGACTTGAGCCATATTTTGGGGAAGACTAAATACGCCTGACCCCACCATAGAACTAAAGACCAGCGCTGTAAGAGACAATAATCCGATTTTGGCAGCAGACATGGTATTTATTCTTTAAAAAATTGAGAAAGTTCAGCAATGTGTTCTGGTCCGATACCACAACAACCGCCCACTAAACTTGCACCTGCTTGCTGCCATTGTTTAGCAAAACCAAGATAAGCTGGAGCATCTAAGTCTTTACGAATTTCATCGAGACCATCGTTGGCAGTAGCGCTTTCATCTTGTGGTGGGAAAGCATTGGCATAAGCACCAATTTGTACAGACTCAGGAATAAGTCCTTTAATTTCATTAATTGCTTGCAAGATCACTTCAGGTTGGCAGCAGTTAAACAATACTGCTTTGGCATTTGATTGTTTGATGAAATTAGCCACTTGTTGCATATTTTCGCCTGAACGAAGTAATGCTTGTTCTTGTTTAATCTCATCTTGCAGCGTAAATGACACCCAATAGTCTTTACCATCTTGTGGTAATAACGCATGGACTGTTTCGACTTCTTTTAAGCATGATTGGGTTTCTGCTAACCAAAAATCTACTTCCGGTGCCAAGGTATTAATGATGGGTTCTGCAAGGTTTTTAGCTTGTTCAGGTTGAAACAGGTCTGCACGGTAAGAGCCAAATAACGGTGGTAAGCAGCCCGCGATTTTGACATTTTTGCCGCTTTCTTTAACTGCATTTTTTGCTTGTTCAATAGCAACTTTAATTAAACGCACGCCGTCAGTTTCAAAGCGTTCTTGTCCAATATGAAAAGGCACAACAGCGTAGTTGTTAGTCGTAATGACTTCTGAGCCAGCATTAATAAAATCGAGATGTACTTCTTTTACTGTTTCTGGTGCTTCAATGAGTGCAAGCGCAGACCACTCTGGTTGACGAAACGGAGCGCCACGACGGGCCAATTCACGGCCTAAACCGCCATCTAAAATTTTCATAAATTACAACGTAAAGGGAGAAAAATAATTCAGCTAATCTAGCGTGTAGATGGATTGTGTTCAATCGCGAATATGCTCGATATATTTCTAAATAAATTAGATTGTTATGAATATTTTTTCTTAAAAGGAATTCTGTAGATCATGTTCAGTTTTACTGATGAACTTCATGTGAAAAAGATTACGTATTTATTTGAAAATATAGACTAAAAAATAATCTTATAACGCGCCATATTGTTGCCAACTTTCACCAGTATGCTGCGTTTTATAATACGCTTTAAGCTGTTCAAGCTGCATAAAGTGTATGCCTGACCAACTCAATAAACTGATTAATATTAGAGCTTTAGATAAGCGACGAACTTTATCTAGGCGAGCAAAAGCTAACAGTACAAAAAATAGAGCGGGTAAAAATATAAAGAACTGAATAGAGGAGAAAAATAAATGAGCAGTGCTGAAATATAACGCCACTGCACTCATCAGCACATTTAAAACAGCACATAGTTTTTGATATTTACCGAGCTTAAATGCATAAGCCGTTATGGTAAGTAACAGGGCTGAGCTGACATAAAGCGCTGTACCGCCAATCATCCATATATAAAAACCGCTTACCAAAAGATAAGCCAGCAGCAAAACAAGCAAGAGCTTAAAACCAGATGACAAAAGGCGAGGTGATGATTTTAAAGGCGTCATAGCGAATCTAAATATCTCAGCTGAGGTCTTAAAAAACAAAAGGACGAATCGAAATTCATCCTTTTGGAATTTTATTTATACATCGTCAAACTTAATTTGCTTTTGCAACTGGGGCAGCAGCAGTTTCATCGTTTGCAGCTTTGAACGGAGATGTATAGTTCAAGCCAAGTGTAGAACTTGTGTACTGGCGAACTTTGTCGAGTAGCACAGGGTCTTTGCTTAAGTCTTGTTTATAAGACACTACAATTTCATGAAGCTTCTGGTTCCACTTACCTTCAGTTTGCTCAGGGAAAGCTTTTTCAAGCAAGTTAAGCATAATGTATGGAGAAGTCGAAGCACCAGGAGATGCACCTAACAATGCAGTTACAGCACCATCTTTAGACGCAAAGATTTCTGTACCGAATTGAAGTGTTGCAGGTTTACCTGGTTCTTTTTTGATGATCTGAACACGTTGACCACCTTGGCTTAAACGCCAGTCTTCAGCTTTCGCATCTGGGTAGTATTTACGAAGTTCATTGAGACGGTCTTCATCTGACATCATGACTTGGCTAACCAAGTATTTAACAAGATCAAGGTTTTCCAAGCCAACAGTCGTCATTGGTAAAACGTTGTTTTTGTTGGTAGATGCAAGTAAATCAAGCTGAGAACCATTTTTCAGGAACTTGTTTGAATACGTTGCAAATGGGCCAAACAATACATATTTTTTACCGTCGATATAACGTGTATCAATATGTGGTACAGACATTGGAGGCGCACCAAGTTCAGCACGGCCATATACTTTCGCTGTGTGTTCAGCAGTAATTTTTGGGTTGTCAGTAATTAAGAACTCACCACCAACAGGGAAGCCAGCATATTGTTTAGCTTCTGGTAAACCAGTAAGTTGCAATAATTTAACTGCTGCACCACCTGCACCGATAAATACAAAACGTGTTTTAACGTGATCTACTTTACCAGTTTTCAAATTTTTGAAAGACACAGTCCAAGTTTTGTCATCATTTTGGCTGATGCCAGTCACTTCAGTTGATGTCTGTAATTTGAAATTCGGGTTTTGATTTAAATGACCCACTAATTGTTTAGTGATTGAACCATAGTTTACGTCAGAGCCAACATCCATACGGGTCGCGGCAACTTTTTGACTAGGGTCACGGTCATTCATGACTAAAGGTGCCCATTGTTTAATAACAGCAGGGTCTTCAGTAAATTTCATACCTTTGAACAACGGGCTTTGAATCATGGCAGCATAACGTTTTTCTAAGAACTGAACGTTATCGCCCCAAACAAAAGCAATATGCGGAACTGGATTAATGAATGATTTCGGTTCAGCTAAAACGCCTTGTTTTACCTGATATGACCAGAACTGTTTAGCAACTTCAAATTGAGAAGCAACTTTTTCAGCTTTGGCAATTTCCATCTTACCGTTTTTCTCTTCGGTATAGTTCATTTCCATAAAGCCAGAGTGGCCTGTTCCGGCATTGTTAAAGCCGTTTGAACTTTCTTGAGCAACTTGGTCAAGACGCTCAAACATACGAATTTGCCAGTTTGGTTCAAGCTCAGTAAAATAAGTACCAAGAGTAGCACTCATGATGCCGCCGCCAACAAGAACAGCATCAACAACTGGCTCATCTTTTGCAGTTTCAACTTGTTTTGACGTTGTTGGTCTAAACAAGAATGCAATACCTGCAATTAGAATAAGAATGATTAATACCAGAAGGTATTTCAAAAACTTTTTCATGTAAGGGGGACCTTAAAATAAGTTATTTGAGTCACTTAAGGTGTGAGGAAACCTAGACAGCGTATCCAGACAAAACGGATATAAATGCGAAAGTAAATTCTCAAAATTTGAGAACTTCGAAAAAAATAAAAAATTACTTGGGATTATCGCAAACACTCTATATTTTAGACTAATTTTGCATTGACAAGACAATTTTTATAATAAATGGGGTTCATCAAAATCATAAATATGATTTATATTTAATCAAATTGAGCTTTGAAAAGATAATTTAAGCTAATTATTTTTATTTAAATATTTGAAATTAAATTAATAATTTTAATTTGATTAAAGTTAAATCATTTGAAGAATATTTTCCTATAAAAATTGATTAATTTTTATTTCTTACCCTATTTATGTAAATAAGCTGTTCGTAAGTGCTTATTTTCTGTCATACATCGTTCTTATTAATATTGGTTCTATAAAGATTAAATTAAGGGCATATCTCTGCATAAGAAATATACCCTTTCAGATTTTATGATGCTACATAGAATGGTGCAGTTGAACGTGGTAACGCTTCACGTCCACGAATTTGGTCTGCAATTTTCTCGGCAATCATAATGGTGGTTGCATTTAAGTTACCGGTAATAATTAGCGGCATAATTGAGGCATCGACAACACGTAAACCCTTCATACCGTGTACACGACCTTGACCATCTACAACAGCCATTTCATCTTCACCCATCTTACAGCTACAAGACGGATGGTAAGCTGTTTCTGCATGGTTACGAACAAAGTCGTCAAGCTCTGCATCGGTTTGCAAATGTTTGCCCGGACTAATTTCTTCACCACGATATGGATCAAGTGCGGGTTGCTGCATGATTTCACGAGTGATTCGGATTGCATCACGGAACTCACGCCAGTCTTGTTCGGTCGACATGTAGTTAAACAAGATACTTGGATGCTCAAACGGATCTTTTGATTTAAGCTTGATTCGACCACGTGAAGGCGAACGCATTGAACCGACGTGAGCTTGGAAACCATGTTCTTTCACTGCATTACTACCGTTGTAGTTAATGGCAACCGGCAAGAAATGGTATTGGATGTTTGGCCACGTAAACTCATCCGAACTACGGATAAATCCGCCTGCTTCAAACTGGTTACTTGCACCAATGCCTGTACCGTTAAATAACCACTCGGCACCAATTGCAGGTTGGTTATACCATTTCAAGGCAGGGTATAAAGAAACAGGTTGCTTACATTTATATTGTAAGTACATTTCTAGATGGTCTTGCAGGTTTTCACCTACACCCGGCAAATCATGAACCACATCAATGTCCATTGATTTTAAGAAGGTACTTCGACCCACACCCGAGCGCTGTAAAATTTGTGGTGACGCAATTGCACCTGCGCAAAGTAATACTTCGCGTTTAACCAAGGCTCGTTGTAAGTTGTTTTGGTCAGCACCAATAATGTATTCAACACCAATCGCTTGCTTTTGATTAAACAAGATTTTATTGGTTGTAGCATGGGTCAAGATAGTGAGGTTTGGACGACCTTTTGCCATATCTAAATAACCGCGTGCAGTGCTTGAGCGACGACCTTTAGGGGTTACCGTACGGTCCATTGGACCAAAGCCTTCTTGTTGGTAACCGTTTAAGTCATCAGTACGCGGGTAACCTGCCTGTACACCTGCTTCAACCATGGCATGGAACAGTACATTGTTGCCATTTTTAGGTGTAGCAACGGATACTGGACCGCTATCACCATGATAGTCGTTGCCACCAATATCACGAGTTTCGGCTTTTTTATAGTAAGGTAAACAGTCAGCATAAGACCAGTTTTCAAGGCCTTTATGAGTTGACCATTGCTCTAAATCCATTGCGTTACCGCGGATATAGCACATGCCGTTAATTAAAGATGAACCACCTAAACCTTTACCACGACCACATTCCATACGACGGTTATTCATGTGTGGCTCAGGGTCGGTTAAGTAAGCCCAGTTATAGCGACGGCCTTGAAGAGGGTAGGCCAAAGCTGCCGGCATTTGTGTACGGAAATCCAAGCGATAATCTGGTCCACCCGCTTCTAAGAGTAAAACAGTGGTATCTTTGTCTTCAGTAAGACGCGCAGCGAGTACATTTCCGGCAGATCCTGCGCCAATAATAATGTAATCATATTCTTTAATATTCATAATTATCCTTTTTTTACTAACAGTTTGCCTGAGCAATCTATAAAGACTGCTCGGCATATGTGATTTAGGTTGAAGTGTTTAAAGCGATGGAGGCATTAAAAAATGCTTTGATAATCGCCAAGTTCAACTTGAATAGATTTGATACGAGTATAGTGCCCAAGCGTAGTTAAGCCATTTTCGCGGCCTACACCAGATTGTTTATAGCCACCGACTGGCATCTCGGCAGGCGATTCGCCCCAAGTGTTAATCCAGCAAATACCAGCTTCAATTTGGTGAATAATGCGATGAGCACGGCTGATGTCTTGAGTAACAACGCCAGCAGCTAAACCAAAGGTGGTGTCGTTAGCACGACGGATGACTTCTTCTTCGGTTTCATAGCTTAAAATGCTCATAACCGGTCCAAAAATTTCTTCTTGAACAATAGCCATCTGGTCAGTGCAGTCGCTAAATACTGTCGGTAGTACATAAGCGCCTTTGGCAAGTCCGCCTTCTGTTGCGCGGCCACCGCCAATTAACACTTTAGCGCCTTGTTGTTTGCCTGACTCAATGAAAGACAAAACTTTTTCCATGTGAGGGAAGCTAGTGAGTGGACCGAAGTTGGTGTCTTCAGCCATTGGGTCGCCAATGCGAATACGTTTTACACGCTCTACAACGGCTTTTTCAAAGTCGGCTAAAAGTGATTTTGGAACAAATACGCGTGTACCGTTGGTACATACCTGACCTGAGCTAAAGAAGTTCGCCATGACTGCAATATCTGCGGCACGATTAAGGTCGGCATCTTCACAAATAATGAGTGGAGATTTACCACCAAGTTCCATAGTCACTTCTTTTAGCGTAGAGCCAGCAGCGCTTGCCATAACTTTTTTGCCAGTTTCCACACCACCAGTAAATGAGATTTTTTCAATCACAGGATGTTCAGTGAGCCACTGACCGATTTCACGGCCAGCACCTTGCACCACGTTAAATACGCCGTCTGGAACGCCTGCTTCTGTATAGATTTCTGCAAGTTTAAATGCAGTGAGTGGAGTGGTTTCACTTGGTTTGAAAATCATGGCATTACCCGCAGCAAGGGCAGGGGCAGATTTCCATAAAGCAATTTGAATTGGATAGTTCCAAGCACCAATACCAGCAACTACACCTAACGGTTCACGGCGTGTATAAAAGAAACTTGATTCGCGAAGTGGAACTTGTTCGCCTTGAATAGCTGTTGCAAGTCCTGCGTAGTATTCGAGTACATCTGCGCCAGTCACAATATCGACTGTAGATGTTTCGCTAAAAGCTTTACCTGTGTCGAGTGTTTCAAGACGGGCAAGCTCATCATTACGTTCACGAAGAATGTCGACAGCACGACGTAAAATACGAGAACGCTCCATGGCAGTCATGGCAGCCCAGATTTTTTGTCCTTGTTGGGCACTTTGTACAGCAGCTTCAATATCTTGTTCAGAAGCTTGTTGAAGAGTCGCGATTGTCTCGCCGTTGGCAGGGTTAATACTATTAAATGTTTTTCCACTGGTTGCGTTAACGTAGCGTCCGTGGATATACAGTTGATGAACTTGTGCATCACTCATTTTGTCTCTCCTGCAAAGGCTTGTTCGCAAATTGCAATTGCGTTTGTACATAATCGTAAGCAATGGAACGAGCAAGGTTGCTGTCAAATTCGTTATGACGGCTTAAACTGCCTCGTAACCATAATCCATCAATCAATGCTGCCAAACCTCTAGCGGCAACACTGGCCTGTTGTTCATCCATTAACTTAAGAAAATAAAATTTCAAGTTGGAGTACAGGCGTTGATCATTAATCTTTTGTAAGCGGCTTAAGTCTGGTACATGCATACTTGCTGACCAAAAGTCCAACCAGACCCGCATTGCTTTTTCATTGACCTGACTAATGTCAAAGTTAGAGTCGATAATGGCCTTAATCTGGCTCTCTGGATGCGAATCTGCTTCTGCTCTGTACTGTTCGGTTTTACGACGCAGAACATTTAACATTTCTTGCATACAGGTATTTATCAACCCTTGTTTGTCGCCAAAATAATGGCTAACAATGCCGGTCGACAGCTCGGCTTTTTTTGCAATTTGTGCAATGGTGGTATTAGATAACCCCACTTCATAAATTACGTCGAGTGCAGCGTTCATGATTTCTTCACGTCGCACATGTTCTGGTTTTACTCTGCGTTTTGTCATGGTTGTCCACATCAGCACTTTTAGTGGTGCTTAAAATTCAACATGTTAACTTGCAGAGCATCATAGCACTTTTTTATCATACTTGTTATTGATTGAACGTTCAATCAATAACAAGTATGATATGTAAAAATCAATGAATTTTTGAACAAGCTTCTAAAAATAAAGAGGTGAAATCAAAGGTTCTTAAGGATAGGATGATGCGCATAAGTACATTACTTATCACGTTATTTTGAGAAAAATACACCGATTGCAAGGAGCAATAAGATGGTGTTGAAAAGTGATGGATATTCTTCAGACCATATTCGGTTAAATCGTTTCGTATTTTGGAGTTCAGCAATCAGTATCGGTATTTTTGGCCTACTTTTTGTGCTGTTTCCAGAAAAAAGTCAGTTTTGGCTGACCTATGTACAAGAGCAAGTAAATCACTTTTTTGGGTGGTATTACATGCTGGTTATTGTGCTGTGTCTGGGTTTTGTTGGTTGGCTCGCTTTTTCAAAAGTAGGGCAGATTCCTTTAGGAAAAGATGACGACAAACCAGAGTTTAGTTATTTAGCTTGGACTTCAATGCTGTTTTCGGCAGGGATTGGTATTGCGCTACTTTATTATGGTGTGGCCGAACCTGTTGACCATTTTTTAAGACCGCCAGAAGGTGAGGCAGGAACGATTCAGGCAGCCCGTAATGCGATGACTTATAGCTTTTTGCATTGGGGGATTCATGGCTGGGTGCTCTATGCATTGCTCGGAGTTACTTTAGGTTATTTTGCTTTCAGACAAAACTTGCCATTAGCACTGCGTTCAGCGCTTTACCCAATTTTTGGAGAGCGAGTGCATGGCTTGGTGGGTGATTTTGTCGATGGCTTTGGAATTTTAGCGACAGTTATTTCCTTAGTCACCAACTTGGGAATTGGAGCATTAGTACTCGTATCGGGCATTTGTTATTTACTGCCGCAAATTCCAGATAACTCTGCGACCTTAATTACTGCCGTGCTCATCATGATGTTCGTTGCGACGATTACGACAGTGGTGGGTATTGAAAAAGGCTTGGCATGGTTGTCGCGTATTAATTTACGTCTGCTGTATGCCTTACTTTTATTTGTATTTTTAACAGGTCCGACCAACCATTTATTAAATGGTCTTGTGCAAAATACAGGCGATTACCTCAATAATTTTATTGGTAAAAGTTTTGATATGTATTTATACAATCAAAAAGCCAGTGGCTGGTTGGGTTCGTGGACTGTATTTTATTGGGCTTGGTGGATTGCTTGGGCGCCTTTTGTCGGTATGTTTATTGCCCGCATTTCAAAAGGACGTACCATTCGTGAAGTAGTATTAGGTGTATGCCTGATTCCACTCGGCTTTACACTGGCTTGGATTTCGGTTTTTGGAAACACTGCAATTTATTTAATCTTGCAGCAAAAACAGAAAGTATTAGGTGATATGGTCTTAACTGATCCAGCATTATCTTTATTTAAATTACTCGAATATCTGCCGTTTAATCCTTACGTTGCCGGTATTGTTGTTGTAATTTGTTTCGTTTTATTTTTGACACCAGTTGGCTCTGGTACACTAATGATCGCTAATTTGTCCTCAAAAGGGGGCACCAATGATAGTGATTCACCGATCTGGTTACGCGTCTTTTGGTCTGTGGTAATTACCATTGTAAGTATTGGCTTGCTTTTAGCCGGTAGTTTTAACTCCATGCAAAGTGCTGTGGTGTTATGTGGTTTACCATTTTCAGTCATTATTTTGCTCTATATGTTTGGTTTAGCCAAAGCGTTAAAGCAAGATGATTTTGACCCTCAATTAGTGAAAAAACAGTTAGCTGTTTCAAAAGACATTTCAGTCCCATCGAACTGTGGACAGAATAAAGTGACCGAGGTTTTATAACCTCAATCGATCACATCTATATATTATTTTTTGCGTTTAAAGTCGTCTTTTCATTGTTTTAAATAAGAGTGAAAAGACGAAATTAAATATTTTGTTTTTATTTTATTCCTTGAGGATTGTATGGCAACAGATAATCCAAGAGCAGTTGATGATTTAACATTATCTAAATCTAAAAAAGACCCGCTCAACCGTGTGGTTTTTTATTTTTCAGCTGTACTTATTTTAATTTTTTCTCTCGTCACGTTTTTGTTCAACGATTTTGCAAATCGAGTCATGAATGCCGTGCTTCAGTGGGTGACTTCAACCTTTGGTTGGTATTATCTGCTTGCCGCAACACTATATATGGCCTTTGTGATTTTTATTGCCTGCTCAAGATATGGCAGTATCAAATTAGGACCTAAGCATTCAAAGCCTGAGTTTAGTTTACTCAGTTGGTCTGCCATGCTGTTCTCGGCGGGTATTGGTATCGACCTCATGTTCTTCTCGGTCGCTGAACCACTATCTCATTACATGCAACCTCCGGTCGGAGCAGGGCAAACCTATGAAGCAGCACGCCAAAGTATGGTTTGGACATTGTTTCACTATGGTTTAACTGGCTGGTGTATGTATGCCTTGATTGGTATGTCATTGGGATATTTTAGCTATCGTTATAATTTGCCGCTTACCATTCGTTCTGCACTTTATCCAATCTTTGGACAAAGAATTAATGGGGCAATTGGGCATAGTGTTGATACAGCTGCCGTGATCGGGACAATTTTTGGTATTGCGACGACCTGCGGGATTGGAGTAGTACAGCTAAATTATGGCTTACATGTGTTATTGGGGTTACCAGAAAATATCTGGATGCAATTTATCCTGATTGCTGTTGCAGTGGGTATTAGTATTATTTCAGTGACATCCGGGGTCAATAAAGGCCTGCGGATTTTATCTGAAATCAATATTTATGTTTCGGTCGGGTTATTGCTGTTTATTTTATTCTTGGGAAATACCGAGTTTTTACTCAATGCCCTTGTCCAAAATATTGGTGACTATTTAACTCGTTTCCCTGCTTTAGCATTACAAAGTTTTGCTTTTGAACAGCCTAAAGAATGGATGAGTAGTTGGACTTTCTTCTTCTGGGCGTGGTGGATTGCTTGGTCTCCATTTGTAGGACTCTTTTTGGCACGTATCTCAAGAGGACGTACCATTCGTGAGTTTGTATGCGGTACCTTAATTATTCCACTTCTATTTACACTCACTTGGTTATCTATTTTTGGTAATAGTGCACTGCACAGCGTTATTTTTGAAGGCAATCAAACTTTAGCAGCGACTGTGTTAGCAAATCCGGCTCATGGTTTTTATGACCTGTTAGCGCAATATCCAGGTTTTACCTTTATTGCTTCAATTGCCACTGTAACAGGGCTTTTATTCTACGTGACTTCTGCCGATTCGGGAGCGCTAGTTTTAGGTAACTTCACGACTAAACTCACTAATATTGATAATGATGCTCCACGTTGGTTAAGCGTGTTTTGGGCAGTGACGATTGGTTTACTCACGCTAGCCATGCTCATGACCAACGGCATTACTGCCTTGCAAAATGCAACTATTATTATGGGTTTGCCGTTTAGTTTTGTGATGTTCCTTGTGATGGCAGGGCTTTATAAGTCGCTCAGACTTGAAGATTACAGGCATGCTAGTCTCAGTATGAATGCAGCGCCAGTGGTAGGGAACGTTGATATTCTGAACTGGAAACAGCGTTTAACTCGAGTCATGCATCATCCGGGAACCACTGAAACACAGCGCATGCTAGATACGGTGTGTTTGCCAGCTGTTCAGGCTGTTGCTGATGAGTTGATTAAGCAGGGTATGAATGTGGACGTGCAGCAAACCCCGCTTGAAGATGAAGATACGCTTTTCCATCTAG
Source organism: Acinetobacter sp. LT1 (assembly GCF_059800965.1). NCBI lineage: Bacteria > Pseudomonadati > Pseudomonadota > Gammaproteobacteria > Moraxellales > Moraxellaceae > Acinetobacter > Acinetobacter sp. LT1. The sequence continues at coordinate 168,949 of NZ_JBBAXE010000006.1, read as the reverse complement.
ATCTCACTATTCATTTGGAAGAAGAGCAAAACTTTGTTTATCAGATCTGGCCTGTACGCTATAGCGCGCCGAACTTCAGTCAGCGTGTAAAACGTGGCAAACAGTTCTATTTCAGACTTGAAACCTATCTTTATGATGGCTCGCAAGATAACGATCTGGTCGGTTACAGTAAAGAACAGGTCATTAACGATATTTTAGATAAATATGAAAGACATATGACGTTCTTACATATTAATCGTATTAGCCCCGGGAATCGTCCATTGTTCCCAGATCCACAAGCTTAAGAGGAAAATGCATGGCTTCTCCTTATCTACATTCTTTTGCTTTATTTTTCTCATTGCTCAATCCATTTTTAATGAGCATTTATATGATTGGCCTGATCCGCCATTCAGAAGCTAAGGTGTTTAACAAAGCACTGATTCAGGGAAGTTTGATTGCTTTTGTCGTGTTCATGCTATTTGCATGGGGCGGCGAAACAATTTTTAGTAAATATCTGAATGTACGTTTTGAAGCCTTTCAGATTTTTGGAGGCCTAATCTTTTTGGTGATTGGCTACCGCTATGTGTTTCAGGGTGCCGACACCATTGGAGAAATGCGTGGTGCTCCAGAACATCTGGCTGGCACCATTGCCATGCCGTTTATGATCGGCCCAGGGACTATTAGCGCTGCGGTAGTCACAGGGATTGAAATGTCAATCGGTGAAGCAGCCCTAGTGATTGCTTTCACCTTGTTTTTAACTTGCAGTATTTTGATTTTGATGAAATTTTCACATGATCATTTACGCTATAAACATGCCAAACATATTGACCGCTATTTTGATATTGTCGGGCGTTTATCTGCTTTATTAATTGGTACGATCGCCATTGATATGATCATTAATGGTGTGACAGGCGTCATTAATAAAGTTTAGCAAGTCACTCATAAGAACCGGCTATGCCATTGAACATGGAATAAAATGGCATAGCATCTTCTAAAAAATTCTAAGATAAATAAAACAGCTTTAAAAAAATAACTTTAAAAATAGTGTCTTAAAAAATTAAATTTTAAAAAACAATCAAAGATATTAAAAAATACGATGCTATGTTGTGGATTTAAGCATGTTTTTTTTGTGAATTATCAACCATAATGTTGACTGAGCTTGTTTTAAGACAGAGTTGAGCTATGCCTACATTAGATGAAATGACCACAGCAACTGATGATCAGTCTGAATTGACGATGTCAGTTTTGATGACGCCTGATATGGCAAATTTTTCAGGTAATGTTCATGGTGGTACGATTCTAAAACTACTAGACCAAGTCGCTTATGCTTGCGCAAGTCGTTATTCGGGTGGCTACGTGGTGACTTTATCTGTAGATAAAGTAAATTTTAAAGAACCTATTTATGTAGGTGAGCTGGTGACCTTCTTGGCAAGTGTGAACCATGTAGGTCGTACTTCAATGGAAGTCGGAATCCGTGTTGAAGCGCAAAATATCCAGAAGCGGACAGTGCGCCATACCAATAGCTGTTATTTCACGATGGTTGCTGTTGATGAACAGGGCAAGCCATGTGAAGTACCTCAATTAAATCTCAATACAGAATGGAAGCGTTGCCGCTTTGAAGCTGCTGAGCATCGTAAGGTTTTACGTCTTCAAGAAAACCACAATCCATCTTGTAGCATGTATAAGAAAACTTCTTAAAAAATAGATCGAATTAAAAAAGGATCGAACCGCAGCATGGTTCGATCCTTTTTCTTCTTTACCAAAATTCAGCGTCCATTTTTCATTTCAGTAAAATTATCTCTGAGCTTGGAGGAGAATGCTGAGAGAATTAACGAGTTGCAGGAGCAGCTTCAGAAGCAGAACCTACAGCATCAGATGCAGCATTTGCAGTGTTTGCTTGTTCTTGAGTTGAAACAACAACTTTTTCTTCACCAGCAGTGTTATGTGCTTGGTCGTGCTTAGAAGCAGCGAAAGTTGAAGCAGCAGTTAAAGCAAGTGTAGTAGCGAGTAAAGTTTTAGCTAATTTCATTTTATGGCATCCTTAAATTTCATTTAAAAATAAATTAAACCTAATCATTCATACCTACCTGAAACCTGTATGGCTGAATGACTAAGCTAGGACACATGCTAAGCCGAGCTTGGTATTACATCAATTAACTTAACAATCTATTACGGCTATCTTAACAATATGAAATATACGGGTCATTTATGTGAGCAATCTGTAAAATAAAAGGGCTTAAATACACCTTAAAATGTGAAAAAATATTTCTTATCGAATGAAAAAAGATCAACTGTGTTACGTAAACCTAACACTCTGGCATGAATTGTGAATGCGCCTAAATAGAATATTCCGTTTGAATTATAATTATCCAGAGTTAATATAGATTTTAAATGAGATGTATGTCACATATTAATTATTTTGGCCTGATAATTGAAAAGTATATCTTCAAAGTGAAAAATCATTTTCATGCTACTTAAACAGTGATATATCTTTCTTAGTTTTTTGAACCTTGTTGATTTGAGCCGCTTGTGAAACTGATAGCCCTAAAAACTGTTCCCACCCATATTATTTCCGGTTTTTTAGGGGCAGGAAAAACCACATTATTACAGCATTTATTAAGTCAAAAGCCTAAAGATGAGGTTTGGGCTGTATTAATGAATGAATTTGGGCAAATTGGAGTAGACCAACAACTCTTACCCCAAGATGAAGGATATGCAGTCAAAGAACTATTAGGCGGTTGTTTATGTTGTAGCAGTCAATTGCCTATGCATATTGCTTTAGCTCGACTGTTAAGTGAACAAAAGCCAGATCGACTCTTTATTGAGCCGACTGGACTTGGGCATCCTTCTCAATTATTTGACCAACTGACTGAGCCTCATTGGCAAAGTAGTTTAGCCATGCGAGCGTTGATTACGGTGGTAGATGGTAGTCGTTTGCATGATACAAACTGGGTTAAACAAAACCTTTATGAAGATCAGTTAAAAGCTGCCCAAATTGTGGTGGTGTCACATACCGATGTGATGACTTTTGAAGATGATCAGGCGCTTGAGTTATTAAAAGACGAATACCAGCCTTATCACCAAGAGTGGATTAAAACTGAACATGGTCAGTTAGCCTTAAATAAAATTGATGTGGCTGCTCGTTTAACCGAGCGATCTATACAACCTTTACTTAAATTTCAAAAGCAAATGACTGAAACCGAAGTCACAAAGGAAATTCAGCAATTACCTTATCATTATGTCGAGTCGGCACAAGGTTATATTGTGGCTGGTTGGAAGTTGCCTAAACGCTGGAAATTCGAGTTTTATGCTTTGCTAGATTTATTATGTGCACAGCAAGACTGGCTTCGAATTAAGGGAATTTTTAATACAGATCAAGGATGGAAGGTTTTTAACTTTAATCCTGATCAGTTTAATTATAAGTCAGGTGAAGAGGGCATTGATAATCGTATTGAAATCATTAGCGAACATCACCATGATTGGTTGGCTTTTGAAACAGCATTACTTGCCTGTCAGCTTGAAGAATAGAGAACATTAAACCAAAAGTAATTCAATGTTCTCTGAAGAGTGGGATTAAGGTTTGCTATCTAACACAGCTTTAGCTTGCGCATGGTCAATATCTTTTTCCCAATGAGCAATCACTACGGTCGCGACACAGTTACCAATTAAGTTGGTACAGGCACGAATAATTCCAATAAACCAGTCCACTGAAAGTAGAAGCACTAAGCCAATTGCAGGGAGACTTGGTATCACTGAAAGCGTGGCTGCAAGAATAACTAAAGCCGAGCCGGGAATACCGTGTGCACCTTTAGATGTAATGAGCGAAACCAGCAAAATAGCCAGTAAGTCATGCATAGATAAATCAATATTGCAGGCCTGTGCAATAAAGATCACGCCTAAAGTTAAGTAAATTGAAAAGCCATCTAAATTAAATGAATAACCAGTTGGAATAACCAAACCGACAGTTGAATCCTTAATTCCCAAATTTTTGAGTTTTTTCATAATTTGAGGAAGAACAGAGTCAGAAGAAGCGGTACCTAAAACAATAGCGAGTTCATCTTTAAAATAGCCCACAAATTTGAAAATGTTGAGACCGGCAAGTTTTAAAATCGAACCTAAAACAATAACGACAAATAAAATGCAGGTTGCATAAAACAGTAAAACCAAATAACCCAATTGTAAGAGTGAATCTAAACCAAATTTAGCAGTGGTATAGGCCACTGAACCGAATACACCAATTGGAGCTAAACGAATAATAAGGCCCATAATTTTAAAGAAGACTTCTGAAAAAGCTTCAAGCGCTTGACGTACCACCTCTGCTAAATGTTTTGGAATTAAAAGTAGGGAAACACCAAATAAAATAGCGATCAATAAAACCTGTAAAATATCGCCGTTTGCAAAAGCAGCAGTGAAGGTTTTCGGAATAATATTGAGTAGAAATTCCGAACCTGTATGCATCTCGTGGGCACGTTCGGTATAGGTACTTAAATCTTTTGCATCTAAATGGCTAATATCGATATTCATACCGACGCCCGGTTTAAATACATAGGCCACAATAATGCCTAAAATTAAGGCAATACTGGTGACCACTTCAAAATAGAGAATAGTTTTTGCACCGACTTTGCCCATTTTTTTAATGTCGTTTGCACCATAGATTCCCAGTACAACCACACAAAACACAATTGGTGCAATAAGCATCTTAATTAAAGAAATAAAACCATCACCTAATGGCTTTAAAGATAGGGAGAAATCATGAAAGCCGATTCCAACTGCAACCCCAAGAAACAGAGCACAAAGAACCTGTAAAAATAAACTACGCTTGAGCTTTAGCCACATAAGTCATCAATTTTAGCAAGAGGAGAATATTTCTCTTTCAAGCAAAAAGTCGGCCAACTATAAAATAAGCTGAGCGTTTTGGAAGAATATGCAAATTTCACGTGACGAGGCTTTGCATTGTTCAGTTTTTTTATAATTTTTTACCCAAAATCGAGTATCCTTAGCGCCAAATTTTTGGACATATTAATCATGGCGCTTAAAGCAACAATTTATAAGGCAGACTTGAATATTGCCAATATGGATGACCATATTTATGGTGATTATCAACTGACGCTTGCCTTGCATCCTTCGGAAACTTTAGAACGCTTAATGGTTCGTTTGATGGCTTTTGCCCGTTTCGCAAGTGATGAGCTTGAGTTTACTAAAGACCTTTTTGAAACTGACGAGCCAGCATTATGGCAAAAAGATTTAACGGGTCAGTTAGAAACATGGATTGAAGTTGGCTTACCGTCTGAAGATAAAGTCAAAAAAGCCAGTGCGCGCTGTAAAACAGTTGCGCTTGTTGTGTATGGCACACAAGTCGAAGACTGGTGGAAACGAAACAGTAAAATTAAAACGTTAAGTAACGTTCAGGTGTGGCAAATTGCTCCTCAAAGTACAGCAGAGCTTGAACAACTTTGTGAACGTACGATGCAGCTTCAATTAAATGTCATGGACAACGAGTGGACGCTTTTAGGTGAAAAGGGCCAGGCAAGTGTTGTGTGGACACAGTTACAGTAACATAGAAAAGCGCAACAAATTCTACAGATTCAGTTGGTACACTAAGTACCAATTGCGATTTTAAAGATTCAGATTAAGGGGTAAACCATGTCAAATGAATTAGAAATTATCGATTTAAAAGTAGGTGAAGGCAAAGAAGCGGTTAAAGGTGCTTTGATTACAACTCACTATACAGGTTGGTTAGAAGACGGCACAAAATTTGATTCTTCAATTGATCGCGGTAATTATTTTGAATGTGTGATTGGAACAGGCCGTGTAATTAAAGGTTGGGACCAAGGCATTATGGGAATGAAAGTTGGCGGTAAGCGTAAATTAATCGTACCTGCTCATTTAGCTTATGGTGAGCGTAAAATGGGTAAGATTATTCCTGCTAATTCTAATTTAATTTTTGAAATTGAATTATTCGATGTCAAAACTCGTGACTAGTGAAAATTTAAAGCCCTTTAGGGGGCTTTCTTGTTTATATGAGCTTTAAATATAAATACATTATTAATTTATATTTTAGCTTTTTTAATATTTAAGATTATTTTCAGATTATTTGATTATAAATGCTGACTGAGAAACTGTTCATTTATGGGCAGGCTGACATTGAGACCAAATTCCAAAAAGTTTGCGTCTTAAAAATCAAACTTCGCATAAATAATCTATATTGTTATTGAGACGCTATTTCATGATTATCCGCTTTGCATCTCCTTTGTTGAACATATCACTTGGCTTAGCTTTGGCAGGCTTGTCAGGCATGGCATTAGCCAAACCACCTAAACTGGACGCGTCAACACTTACGGTGATTGGTTATCATGAAATTACCGATACTAAAAATGCGTTAATTCCTCAATATGCAGTGACGACTCAACAATTTACACAGCATGTTGAATGGCTGCAAAAAAATGGATTCCATTTTATTACGGTTGATCAGTTGATCCGTGCTCATCAAGGTAAATTTCAATTACCTACAAAACCTGTTCTATTAACTGTAGACGATGGTTATCAATCTTTTTATCAAAATGCTTATCCTGTTATTAAAGCTAAAAAAATCCCTGTAGTACTTGCAGTAGTAGGTTCATGGTTAGAGCCAAAAGCAGGGAAGAAAGTCGACTTTTCAGGGGAAGAAATTCCACGCGATAAAATCTTAAGCTGGCCTGAGCTGAAAGAAATGCAGGATAGTGGCTTTGTAGAAATTGCAAACCATAGCTATCATTTGCACCGTGGTATTACAGGCAACCCACAAGGCAACTCTGAACCTGCTGCAACTACTCGTTTTTATGATGTAAAAACTCAAACTTACGAGAACGATGCACAATATCAGGCACGTATTTATAACGACTTAAAGAAAAATAACGAACTACTTAAAGCACACGGCTTACGTTCACCACGTATTATGGTATGGCCTTATGGTCGCTATAATATGCAAACTGTTCAAATTGCTAAAAAGCTGGGTATGCCAATTACCATTACACTTGATGATGGGGCAGACCACGCAAAACAATCTCTCCAAAATATGAGCCGTATTTTGGTAGAAGGCGATATGACGACTGATGATTTGGCTCAAGAAATTAAAAATCGTGAATTGAATTTAACGGATAACAACCGCCCGCAAAAAATTATGCATGTCGATCTGGACTATATTTATGATCCAGACCCGAAACAGCAAGAACGTAATTTAGGTCACTTGTTAGACCGAATTAATGCGATGGGTGTAAATACTGTCTATTTACAAGCATTTTCAGATCCAGATGCGAATGGCTCTGCTGATATGGTGTATTTCCCGAACCGACATATTCCAATGCGTGCTGACTTGTTTAACCGTGTTGCATGGCAAATTCAAACGCGTACGCCTGTTAGTCGTATTTATGCGTGGATGCCTTTATTGGCATGGGAATTACCAAAAACTGATCCTGTTTCTAAGGATTTGGTTGTGACAGAACAGGCAAAAACAGGTGAGCACCTTAATATGGGGTATATCCGTTTAAGTCCATTCTCAGCAGAGGCACGCCAAACTATTCGTGAGATTTATCAAGATTTGGCTAAGTCATCTTCATTTAACGGAATTTTATTCCATGACGACGTCACCTTATCTGACTATGAAGATGCAAGCCCAGATGCCTTAAAAGCTTATGCGAAACAAGGTTTACCTACAGATTTGGCAAAAATTCGCGATAACGATCAAGATTTGCAAAAATGGACGGCATATAAGACAAAATATCTAGATGATTTTGCAATGCAACTCGTTGATGACGTGCGACAATATGAACCGTTCTTGCTCACCGCACGTAACTTATATGCGCAAGTTGCTTTAAAACCATATGCAGAAAACTGGTATTCACAATCGCTTGAAGAGTCGTTAAAACGCTATGACTTTACGGCTATTATGGCAATGCCTTATATGGAACAGGTCGATAATGCTGATCAGTTCTATAAAGATATGGTTGATCGCGTGAAACAATATCCAAATGGTATTAAGAAAACTGTTTTTGAGTTACAGGCAACCGACTGGCGTAAAAACGAAAAGGTACCTTCAACTGAAATGGCCGCAACAATTCATTCTCTTTATCAGCAAGGTGTAATGCATGTCGGATATTACCCAGATGATCCAATTAAAGATCATCCGGATGTGGACACTATGCATAAAGCATTTGCTGAAAAATCATCTCGTCTTGTGCCGTAGTTGAGGCTAAAACATGACAATCTTTGCTGCAATATGGTCGCATGCCTTAAAATTCGTTTTCTATTATCCATTATTCATGTCGTATTTATGGATGATTGGCGCGATCATTTTCTATTGGAAAGAACGTCAGGCTCCGCCTTACGATCAACCTGCTCCGTTAGAGAGTTATCCAAAAGTCGCTGTGTTAATTCCTTGTTTTAATGAAGGGGATAATGCAGAAGAAACCATTAGCCATGCGTTAAAACTGGACTATCCTCATTTTGAAGTGATTGCGATTAATGATGGTAGCTCGGACAATACAGGCGAGGTACTCGACCGTTTAGCAGCACAACATGAAAAACTCCGTGTTGTTCATTTGGCTCAAAACCAAGGTAAAGCGATGGGGTTGCAAGCCGGAAGCTTAATGACCGATGCCGAGTTTTTAATTGGTATTGATGGCGATGCTTTACTTGATCCACATGCAGCAAAGTGGATGATTCGTCATTTTCAGGAAAATCCAACAGTTGCAGCTGTGACGGGTAACCCGCGTATCCGTACTCGCTCAACTTTGCTAGGGCGTATTCAGGTCGGTGAGTTTTCTTCGATTGTCGGCATGATTAAACGTGCACAACGTACCTTTGGACGCTTATTTACCGTATCGGGTGTAATTACCGCTTTTCGTAAGAGCGCTGTTCACCAGGTCGATTATTGGTCACCCAATATGTTGACTGAAGATATCGATATTACTTGGAAATTGCAGCGCGCAGGTTGGGACATTCGTTTTGAACCGAATGCCTTGGTCTGGATTTTAATGCCTGAAACTTTAAACGGTTTGTGGAAACAACGTTTACGTTGGGCTATGGGTGGGGCACAGGTATTAATTAAAAATATTGATGTGTTCACTAAGCCAAAACTAAATTTTTTATGGCCATTAATGTTTGAGCTTTGCTTAACCTTAGTTTGGTCATATTTAATGCTCGCGATGGCTTTATTATGGTTGGTACATTTTATTTTACCTGTCCCTGCTTTAGCCGTTGTGAGCTCTCCATTTTTACCGTATGGTAGCGGTATTTTATTGGGGGCAACTTGTCTCATTCAGTTTGCTTTAAGCAAATGGATGGATAGTCGTTATGAACCACATCTAGGAAAAAACTATTTCTGGATGATCTGGTATCCATTGGTCTTTTGGCTAATCACCATCTCGGCAACTATTGTGGCATTTCCAAAAGTTTTAAAACGTGGAGATGAGAAACGTGCGCGTTGGGTGAGCCCGGATCGGGGCATTCGTGGATGAAATGCAAGAGTCATGAGATTTTAAAGATCGTGCTGTATTGATGTCTGGGGAAAACCACAGCACTTCGTTAGGTAAAGAGAGAAATGAAGACAAATTCGTTGATTATTGATTTACGCCGTCAATTACCATGGCATAAACGCTATACTTCTACAACAAGCACAGCCATGATGTGGGCGGTTTGGTTGTTGCTGTGGCGTCCATTTGTACTGATCTGGGTATTGGCTGAACTCCAAAAAACACATTTAGTTCACCGTTTGTTTAGTGCCTTTGGTTTAGGTATTGAACATGGCATTACTGCGTTAATTGCTTGTGCAATTTGCTTATTGTTGTGGAGTCATGTGCTGCCTGAGCATCGTGTTGGCGGTAATGCGCTTAAAGCAAAACAGACAGATGATTATGCGCGCTATTTTGATTTATCTGAACATGAAATTGAGCAGGGACGTAGTCAGAAAATTACAGTCGTTCATCATGATGAATTAGGTAAAATCGTTAGAGTTGAATAAAGCATATTAATGAAAAAAAGCCCGCATCATGTGGGCTTTTTTTTACGCTAATTTCAGTATATCCATAAGTTTTAAACTGTAGAGTGCAGTGCTTGTGCGGGTATTATTTACCTTTGAAAACAGGCGGTCTTTTTTGCAACATGGCAAATACACCTTCTTGAACATCTTCTGTGGTGAGCAAAGGTTGAAGATGGTTTTGCAATTGCTTAAAGGCAACCTCATAACCTTCGTTAATAGCTTCGCGAGCAGAGGCGAGAGTCGCTTTTACAGCAAGAGGAGCAGCTTGCGAAACATGTTCAGCAAGTTCTATTGCACGGTTGAGCTGAGAGCCTTCTGGGCATATTTCGGTAATCAGGTTCATGTCAAATGCTGCTTTTGCATCGAAAGAGTCACCAGTGAGTAAATAACGCATGGCTTTGGCCCAGCCTGCGGCTTGAGTAAAACGTGCAGTAGCTCCGCCAAAAGGTAAGATGCCACGTTGAACTTCCATTTGAGCAAATTGTGTATTTTCACTCGCAATCGTAATATCTGCGTTAAGAAATAGTTCTATACCAGCGGTGTAACAATAACCTTGTACCGCTACTATCAAAGGTTTACTGAGCTTTTGGCCGATTGTGCCCCAAGGGTTAATTTCATTTTCACTAAAATCAAAAACACCTGTAGCGAGTTTAGGTTGTAACTCAACTAGGTCTAAACCAGCTGTAAAATGATCCCCATGAGCAAAGATAACCGCACAGCGAAGCGCATCATTATTTTCATATTCGGTGAGCGCTAGTGATAAGTCTTTGATCATGTGACTATCAAAAGCATTACGTTTTGCTGCCCGATCTAGACCAATTAAAAAAATATGTCTACGAGTTTCACGGCTGACTTTTCCTTCTTGATTTGACATATTGTCACGCTCTTTATTTGTCTTTAATCATGTTTTAAACAATCGTTTAAAAACTAGCAAATATAATTTGTTCGCGACTCGATCGGTATTTCTTTTATCTGTGCATTGAAATAAATCGATGACATTAGAAAAGAATAAAACCTCAGACAATGCCAATTTGCATCATTTATTTAAATTAGCAGTTTGCTTCGCTTTATATTTTTCTCATAATACTTCGTCAAATTGATCTCAATAAGCAGCTGTTTTTATGTCACCTCTAGAAATCTTTGCGGTCTTGATTAGCCTGATTGGAGTCGGATTAACGGTAATCCGTAATATGTGGTGTTGGCTGTTTAATTTCTTTGCCTTTGTTTTATATGCCTATTTGTTTTACGAATTTAAGCTATATGGCGAAACGATTTTGCAGTTCTTTTTTATGGTCGTAAATTTTTATGGCTTTTACTACTGGCTCAAAGGAAAGCAGCAAGATCATGACATTCGTATAGAGCCAATAGCTCCTAAAGTTGCAATTTTTCAAATGATCATTGCCGCGGTAGGTGGCTTGCTTTTTGGCTTAATTCTTAAAAACTTTACTGATGCAGCAGTTCCTATGCTCGACTCACAACTTGCCGCATTTAGTTTGCTTGCAACGTATTGGACCAGCCGAAAACATATTGCGACTTGGATACTTTGGGTATTTGTCGATATTATTTATGTCGGTATGTTCATCTATAAAGATTTATTTTTAACAGCCGCTTTGTATGCAGCATTTGTTTTGATGGCAGCTTATGGTTGGTATCAATGGGAAAAGGTTAAAAAGAAACAGCTTTTAGCCTCAAACCAGCTTTAATTTGGAGTGTGATCATGCTGTTGAGCTTAGAGGTCTATAAACAACAACAATTTGATCAAATTGCTGCAAAAATAATGGCAGAGCCAAAACAGTATTGTGAATTTAATTCTGTATCAGATTTTTATAACGCTGCATGGCTTAAGAAATTTCCGCAAGGCAGCCAGATTTCTGCGACAGGTTTAGATGATGGTGCAGAAGAGTTTTATGCGGTAATCCAGTTTAAACAGCAGTATTTAAAATTTGATATTAAAGAAAATGATTCGACAATTATCTTTAAAGATATGAATGAGAACGTTTTAAAAAGTAATTTTTAATTTATGAAATAAAATCTAAAAAAAGCGACTTAACGTCGCTTTTTTTAATAAATAAATTTGGAAATTTTGTTTGCTGTTTCAACGACTAGGCTTGCGATATCTTCTTTAAATGTTCTTTCATCATAAGTCGTAATTGGACAACTTACAGAGATAACAGCCACCATTTTACCATTTGACTGTTTAAAAATAGGCGCCGCACAGGCTGCCATATCATGGTTGTAATGACCCCAGCTCACCATGGTTTTTTGAGTTTTTACGTAAGAGAGTCTTTGCAATAAAGCTTTTAAATTAGTGGGCGTCAGTTCAGAGAAACTGTCCCAATCGCTAAAATTGCGGTAACGCTGACGTACTTCCGTTTCAGGTAAATCAGATAAAAGCATTTGACCAATGACGGTTGCATGGGCAGGCCAGCGAGTTCCTAAACTAATGTTGCTCGTGAAGGTTCCCATCGACTGGATATTATTTACAAAGACAATATGAGTGCCTTCTAAAATTGAAAGATGTACTGCGAGTTTGGTCTGGTCACGTAGTTCTTTCATTAAAGGTGTCGATAAATCAAGTAATGAAAGTTTAGATAAACTGTTAAAACCAAGTTCCATAACTTTTGAATCGAGAGCGTAAGTTTTTTGAGATGCTTTTCTTAAATAGCCACAAGATTCGAGTGTATAGATCAGACGAAATGCACTAGAACGGTTCACTTCTAAAATTTCAGCAATTTCTGTAATGGTCATTTCTTGCGCTTGTTGGTTAAATGCTTGCAAGATAGCTAAACCCCGTACAAGTCCGGGTACTAAATATCGATCATCATTTTTTGTTGTTTCCGATTCTTGCGAATCTTCATCAATTGCTATGCTCATTCGTGTCATTTTCCTATAAATAAAACATGATTCAATTTGGGGCATGCTGCTTTATTTTATAACTATTGTAATTGTTAAAAATGCATAAAACAATTTTTATATTTAAAACTTTGTTTCTTTCTTAAACGTAACAAAATATTTAGAAATTAATAAACCAATGAATTTTATATTTATTTTTACTTTGACAAAAAATGATCAAGGGGATTATGCTTAGCTTGTGTTTTGAAAATCAAATTATGTTTTGTATATAAAACAAAATGAGGACGCAAGGTATGAGTTGGATCTCAGTTTGTCAGCAGGGTGACGTTAGCGAAGATGAGCCGAAAGCCATCGAAATTGAAGGGAAAAAAATAGGCGTATTTTTTGTCGATGAAAATTACTTTGCTATCGAAAATGTTTGCCCTCATGCGTATGCCTTATTAACCGAAGGATTTATCGAAGATCAGACTGTTGAATGTCCATTGCACGAAGCAATTTTTGACATTCAGACAGGTGAGCTAAAAAGTGGGCCAGGGTGTAGAAACCTGTGTACGTACCCAGTTCGTGTTGAAGGACAGGATATTCAAATTCAACTCTAGTCCTCACATGTACAAGGAAGCAGAACAATGAAGACATTTAATGAAAAGTTGGCAAGCTGGATTCATGCAACGCCGGCAACCGAAGCAGGTATCAACAATATTCAAATTCCTGGTCAATCTGAATTGTTGGTTTGGCAGACACGTTATAAAGAACCAACTCTCTATGAACAGGATTTTGTAAAAAACTTGATTCAGGCATTTTCTGCGGGCGCAACAGAGTTAGATGACGTTGTTTCTGCACTTAATCAACAGGGCTTCCGTTGTGAATCTGGTGATGAATGGACTTCTGCAAGCTTTACAGAAGAAATGCAACGTTTAGGTTATTGATTCAAGGAAGAATAAAATGAACGCAATCGTATCAACTTCACAAAGCGCTGAAGAATATTTAGAACTTGGTTTACGTGACCAATGGCATCCGGTTTTAGCAAGTTGGGAAGTCGCTGCTAATCCAGTTGGAATTACCCGTTTAGGCGAAAATATTGTGGTTTGGCGTGATGCCGAAGGTCAGGTTCATGCACTTGAGGATCGCTGTCCACACCGCGGTGCTCGTCTTTCCCTTGGTTGGAACTTAGGTGACCGAGTTGCTTGCTGGTATCACGGTGTTGAAGTTCGTGCTGATGGTGTAGTTGCTGATGTGCCAGCGGTTCATGAATGTCCAATGACCGGCACTAAATGTTTAAAGAACTATCCTGTAATTGAGCAGCATGGTGCAATCTTTATCTGGTTTGGCATCGATGCAAATGAACAACCAGCACCGCTTGAGTTCCCAGAGCAACTTGCAAGTGAAGAGTGGAGTGCGTTCCTTTGCCAAGCAGACTGGAAAGTAAACCATCAATACGCGATTGATAATGTGATGGACCCAATGCACGGGACCTATTTACATGCGACATCGCACTCGATGGCAGATGGTGAACGTACTGCAGAGATGAAGCACCGTACTACCGATAATGGCTTTGTTTTTGAAAAAGAAGGTCAAACAGGTGTGAACTTCGACTGGGTTGAATATGGTTCAACTGGTGCAAGCTGGTTACGTCTTTCAATTCCTTACCGTAAACAATTTGGCCCAGGTGGTGAATTTTGGATTGTAGGTTATGCAACGCCGATTGATGCCAATAATACTCGTGTATTTTTCTGGCGCTGCCGTAAGGTAAGTGGTTGGCAACGTAATGTATGGCGCTTCTTATATCGCAATCATTTAGAACAGTTGCATTGGGATGTATTGGAACAAGACCGCATTATTTTAGAAAACCTTGCGCCAAATGCGCGTGAAAAAGAGTTCCTCTATCAACACGATGTGGGTCTTGCACGTTTACGCCGTTTAATGAAAAAAGAGGCTGAAAAGCAATTAAAGAAAATTGCTGCGCTAAATGCATCAAACCGTATCGAGATGCAGGAAGAAGCTCATGGCTAATGTAGCGTTGTTGCAAGGCAAAAAAGTTTTAGTGACTGGTGCTGCGCGTGGTTTAGGCCGAGATTTCGCTCAAGCGATTGCCGAAGCTGGCGCTGAAGTTGTGATGGCAGATATTTTATCTGACTTGGTGCAACAAGAAGCCCAAGCGTTACAGCAACAAGGGTTAAACGTTCATGCTGTCACCGTTGACCTTGCCAATGCAGACTCTATTGAAAATGCGGTTGCAAAAAGCGTTGAAGTATTACAGGGACTAGATGGCCTTGTGAATTGCGCGGCACTGGCGACCAATGTCGGTGGAAAAAATATGATTGATTACGATCCTGAACTTTGGGATCGGGTCATGAATATTAATGTGAAAGGCACATGGCTCATCAGTAAGGCATGCGTTCCCCATTTAAAGCAATCGGCTGCCGGCAAGATCATTAATGTTGCTTCCGATACAGCACTTTGGGGTGCACCAAACCTGATGGCTTATGTTGCAAGTAAAGGTGCAATTGTTGCCATGACGCGTTCAATGGCAAGAGAGTTGGGACAATCTAATATCTGTGTCAATACATTGTCACCGGGCCTTACTCTGGTTGAAGCAACCGAGTATGTGCCTCAAGAACGTCACGATTTATATGTCAACGGAAGAGCGATTCAACGTCAGCAACTTCCACAAGATTTAAATGGAACAGCATTGTATCTACTGTCGGATTTGTCCTCTTTTGTGACAGGTCAAAATATTCCGGTCAATGGCGGTTTTGTCTTTAACTAAGGAGTAGTCAAATGATTACAGGGATCGAGATTTTAAAGTTTGGAGTTGAAGATAGAGCCGCTTCAAACAAGTTTTTGGCAGATTTTGGTTTAAGCCAAAGTACTTCGGATATTGAAGGCACTGATCTTTACCAAACTCAAAATGGTAGCAAGATTTATCTATTTAATTGTGATGATGAGCGTTTGCCGACTGCTATTGAACAAGGTTCAACTTTACGTGAAGTGACTTGGGGCGTTGATAGTGCTCAAGACCTTGAAGACTTGGCAGCTCGTTTGGCCGATGTAGAAGGTTTTAAACGTACTGAAAATACAATTGAGTGTATTGACCCAAATGGCATGACCATTCGTTTTGAACAAAGTTTTGTTAAAGAAGTACCTGAACTTAAAACGGAAGGTATTAACCAATACGGCAACATTCAACGTGTGAATGCAGCAAGTCCTGTCTATGAAAAAGGTCAACCTGTTGCGATTGGACATGTGGTGTTCTTCACACCGGATTTGGCAACAACTGAAAACTTCTATATCGAGAAAGTAGGTTTCCATTTATCTGATGCTTACAAAAATCGCGGTGCATTCTTACGTTGCCGCGGTGAAGGTTATCACCATGATTTATTCTTGCTCAGTGTTCCAAATAAACCTGCTGGCTTAAATCACGTTGCATTTGTCGTTCGTGATATCCATGAAGTGATTGGGGGCGGTTTAAATATGAATCGTTCGGAGTGGTCAACCTTTATTGGACCAGGACGTCATCCAATTTCTTCTGCTTATTTCTGGTACGTCAACTCACCATTAGGTGGTGCATTTGAATATTACACCAACGATGATTATTTGACAGAAGAATGGCAACCACGTGTAGAAGAACATCGTCTAGAGCTTTTCACTGAATGGGCGATTGAGGGTGGTCTTGATGACACAACCCGCCGTCAGGTGAAGCCTGTTTAACAGATATTGCTTTACAAGGAAGATGGCTATGGAAAAGATCGTAATTGTAGGTGCCGGACAGGCAGCGGGTTGGGCAGTAAGTACCTTGCGTCAAAATGGGTATGTGGGCGAAATTCACGTGGTTTCAAATGAAGATCAAGTGTTTTATGAGCGTCCGCCACTGTCTAAGCAAGTACTTTCAAAAGAAGCAACGTATGAAAGTTTGAATCTGTTCTCTCCTGAGCAGGTTCAAGAGTTTAACGTTCAATGGCATAAACCGGAAATTGCAACAAAAGTCGATCGTGAGCAAAAACAGGTTCATTTAGAAAGCGGCCAGATCTTGCCGTATGACAAATTGCTGATAGCAACAGGAAGCCGTGCCCGTGTACCCGTTAATACATGGCAGTTCATTCCAAATGTTGTGACTTTACGTAATGTGCATGACTGTGAGCGTTTGGCTGAAATTTTAAAGAATGCCAAAAATGTCGCTGTGATTGGCGGTGGCTGGATTGGTTTAGAAATTGCTGCAACTGCACGTAAGCAAGGTAAAGATGTTCATATTTTTGAGTATGGCGACCGCTTATGTGCAAGAAGCGTGAGTCCGGAAGTTTCTGCATTTTTAAAAAATATGCATGAAACCCAAGGCACAAAAATTCATTTAGACAGCAAGAGCCTTCATTTAGTTGAAGCGCCGAATCAGAAAGTTGAAGTGGTGAACCATCCTCAAAATAGTCAGTTATTTGACTGTGTTGTGGTAGGTGCAGGCGCTGAAATTGCCAAAGAGTTAGGTGTACATGCTGGTCTCGATGTGAAAGATGGCATTGTAGTGAATTGTTTTGGGCAAACTTCAGATCAAAACATTTATGCCGCAGGTGATGTCGCGATTCATCCGGGCTTGGGTTATTGCATTCAGTCTTGGGCAAATGCACAAAATCAGGCAATTGCAGCAGCAAAGTCGATGCTCGGCATTGAAACTGAATATAGCGATATTCCATGGCTTTGGTCAGATCAATACCACTTTAATATCCAGATTTTGGGTACTTATCAACCTGAAAAAACGAAGGAAGTAGTCATTCGCCAAGGCGGTGAAGATCAGGTGAGTTATTTATATCTGGACCATGAAAATTGTTTGCTCAACATGATTGCCATTAATGATTCTAAACTGGTCAAACTGGCAAAACGTTGGATGCAAGCCAACACCGTTTTAGATCCAAAACTATTAGCAGATGCTGAATTTAATGTCATGAAGTTAAAACCGTAAACATTAAATCTGGTTCTCATTACCAAATCGAAGGAATGACACATGAGTAATGAAGAAAAAAGTGGATTGAAGCATTGGGTACCTGCTTTTGTCCTTATGGTGTGTGTGGTACTGGCGTTTTTCGACAAGATTAGTATTGCGGTTTTATTTTCAGATCCTCATTTTCAAAGTGCAATGGGAATTGCTGAAGATAAGGCCAAGCTCGGATGGCTCATGACAAGTTTCTTACTTGCTTATGGTTTTTCATCAGTCTTTCTAAGCTTTTTGGGTGACATTTTTAACCCAAAGAAAATGCTGTTCTGGAGCGTAACGTCGTGGGGCGTACTCATGTTCTGTATGGGGTTCACCACCAGTTATTCAGGCATGTTGATTTTACGTGTACTGCTCGGTTTAGCAGAAGGTCCGTTATTTGCCCTGGCATACACCATTGTTAAGCAGACTTATACGGACCGTCAGCAGGCACGTGCTTCTACCATGTTCTTACTTGGAACACCGATAGGTGCATTCCTTGGATTCCCGATCACTGCAAATGTTTTAGCTCACCACGACTGGCACACCACTTTTTTTGTGATGGCTGCGCTAACCCTGATTGCGATTTTTAGCATTGTTTTTGGTTTACGTAACTTGCAGCTCAAGAAAACTGTCGAAATTGAGGGCGAGAGTAAACGCACCAACTTCAAAGGTCACATTACCAATACTAAATTGCTGCTCAGCAACAGCGCATTCTGGTTGGTTTGTCTCTTTAACATTGCATTGATGACGTATTTGTGGGGCTTAAACAGCTGGGTTCCTTCTTACTTAATGCAAGACAAAGGATTCAATCTCAAAGAGTTTGGGATGTATTCAAGCTTTCCGTTCATTGCCATGTTAATTGGCGAAATTATCGGTGCGTTTTTATCTGACAAGTTAGGCCGCCGTGCAATTCAAGTATTTAGCGGTTTATTACTCGCGGGCATCTTCATGTATGTGATGGTCATAATGACCGAGCCATTATTGATTATTGCTGCCATGTCTTTAAGTGCTATGGCGTGGGGTTTTGGAGTAGCAGCTGTATTTGCTCTGCTTGCAAGAGTAACGACCTCAAATGTAGGGGCGACTGCGGGTGGAATATTTAACGGTTTAGGTAATTTTGCAAGTGCAATTGCGCCTGTTCTTATCGGTTACATCGTGATGCAAACACATAGTTTTAATTTAGGAATTACCTTCTTGGCTGCTGTCGCTGTCATTGGGTCGTTGTTCTTGGTTCCTCTTTTAAAACGTTATTAATTCACTGTATAGGAGTTTAAAAAATGACTACACAACAATTCGAATCGTGGGCACAACCAGAGGGTGCTTCTTTAGAAGATTGGTTAAACACACGTATTGCTCGCTTTGAGACACGTAAATACGACTTCGATGCTTTGAAGTTCCAAGCAGATTACGACCCGAAATATCGCCGTGCACAAATGCGTTACATGGGTACGGGTGCAACAGGTGTTGCAAATGACGGTAACACCGTTCCAGCAGAAAACTTCACGTTTTCAACCATGGTTCTGCCACCACAGTGTGAAGGCCCTTTGCACATTCACCATGATGTTGAAGAAGTTTTCTTTATGCTCCGTGGTGAAATTGATTTGTTCATTGAGCACAACGGCGAAAAATTTGAAACCCGTTTAAAAGAGCGTGACCTGATTTCAATTCCACCGGGTATTTACCGTGGTTTGTTTAACCCAGGTCAAGAAGATGCCTTGATGTGTGTGATGTTAGGAACAGGTAAACCAACCATTCCGAACTATCCACCAGAGCATCCATTGTCTCAAATCAAACGTTAATTGTTTGATGAAGTGAATGAAGGAAAGAATTGAAAATGATGACACTCATTGAAAAGTTAGCAGAATTTCCGGTGAAAACCGTCACTGTTCAAGGCCAGCAGCAAGCCTATCGGGAAGCCGGTCAGGGCGAGTACCTTGTGCTGTTGCACGGCATTAGTTCCGGTTCTGCTTCATGGGTAAACCAACTTGAAGTGCTGTCTCATCATTTTCATGTCATTGCCTGGGACGCACCGGGCTATGGCAAATCAGATGAACTTTTAACGGATCAACCGAATGCGACCGACTACGCAAAGCGTTTGGCAGCATTGTTCGATGCTTTAAAAATTGAAAAAGCGATTGTGGTCGGACACTCCTTAGGTGCCTTACAGGGCAGTGCATTTGCTGCACTTTACCCAGAGCGAGTGAAGCACTTAGTTGTTGCTAACTTAGCGCAAGGCTACCAACGCCACGATGAACAGACACAAATTCAGGTTTTTGCAAAAAGACCAAAAATGTTGAAAGAGCTCGGCGCTAAAGGCATGGCCCAAAGCCGTGGACCTCATTTGATTTATAAACAAGAGCCACAAGCCTTAGCTTTAGTTTCAGAGGTGATGCAACAGTTGACCCTACAGGGTTTCACACATGCATCGTACTTACTCGCATATGACGAAATACGTAATTACTTAACCAATTTAAAAGTCCCATGCACAGTGATTGCAGGGCAGCAAGATCAAATCACTCCTGCGTTAGGTATACAAGAGCTTGCTCAGGAATTGCAGTTGGAACAGCGCTTCGTCATAGAAGATGCCGGACATTTAAGTTATGTCGACCAACCGCAAGCATTTAACCAAATTATGTTGACGATTCAGGAACAATCGTAAGAGAGATTAAGGATTATGAGCTTCCAAGTTGAAGGAAAAGTTGCAGTTGTTACCGGTGGCTCATCTGGGATTGGGCTGGCTGCTGTTGAAATACTGGTTGCAGAGGGTGCAAAAGTTGCTTGGTGTGGTCGCGATGAAGAACGTTTAAATGCGTCTAAGCACTATATTTTAGAAAAATTTCCACATGCTAATATTTTTACCAAAGCATGTAATGTTTTGAAAAAAGAAGAAGTTCAGCAATTTGCCAAAGAGGTCAAACTCAATTTGGGCAATGTGGACATGCTTATTAACAATGCTGGACAAGGCCGTGTTTCAAATTTTGAAAATACGCAAGATGAAGACTGGATGAAAGAGATTGAGCTGAAATATTTCAGTGTTTTACATCCGGTACGGGCTTTTCTTGACGACTTAAAACAGTCGGCAAATGCCTCAATTACCAATGTGAACTCGTTACTGGCATTGCAACCGGAACCACACATGATTGCGACTTCATCTGCACGCGCTGCACTGTTGAATTTAACCCATTCGTTGGCGCATGAGTTTACTCAATATGGCGTTCGTGTGAACTCGATTTTACTCGGAATGGTCGAATCTGCGCAGTGGAAACGCCGTTATGAAACCCGTTCAGATTTAAATCTGTCATGGGAAGAGTGGACAGGCAATATTGCAAAAAATCGTGGCATTCCTATGCAGCGTTTAGGCCGTCCGGAAGAGCCAGCACGTGCTTTAGTTTTCTTGGCATCACCATTGGCATCTTACACCACAGGTTCGGCAATAGATGTCTCAGGTGGTTTTAACAAACATTTATAAATATCAGGTGCTGTCATGAAAAAGTTGATGATGATTGGTTTTGGCGCAATGGCAGCAGAAGTGTATGCCCACTTGCCTCAAGATCTGCAACTCAAATGGATTGTCGTGCCATCTCGCAGCATTGAAAAAGTGCAGTCACAAGTCTCTTCTGACATTCAAGTGATTTCAGATATTGAGCAATGTGATGGTACACCAGACTATGTCATTGAAGTGGCAGGTCAAGCAGCAGTGAAAGAGCATGCTCAAAAAGTTTTAGCGAAAGGTTGGACCATTGGTCTGATTTCGGTGGGTACTTTGGCTGATAACGAGTTTTTAATTCAGCTTAAACAAACTGCCGAAAAAAATGATGCCCATCTGCATTTACTGGCAGGGGCTATCGCAGGCATTGATGGTATTTCTGCTGCTAAAGAAGGTGGCTTGCAAAAGGTCACTTATAAAGGCTGTAAAAGTCCAAAAAGCTGGAAGGGCAGTTATGCAGAGCAATTGGTTGATTTAGACCATGTTTCAGAACCTACGGTCTTTTTTACAGGAACTGCCCGTGAAGCTGCCATGAAATTTCCGGCCAATGCCAACGTTGCAGCAACCATTGCACTTGCAGGGCTTGGAATGGATGAAACCATGGTTGAGTTAACTGTTGATCCAACTATCAACAAAAACAAACACACCATTGTGGCAGAAGGTGGCTTTGGACAAATGACCATTGAACTGGTGGGTGTGCCGTTGCCAAGTAACCCGAAAACATCAACTTTGGCTGCGCTTAGCGTGATTCGTGCTTGTCGCAACAGTGTAGAAGCAATACAGATTTAAGAAGGATTTGATCATGGCAAAGGAAATTTATATTGCGGGTGAATGGCGATTAGGCCGTGGTGCAGTCATTCAAAGCCTGTTTCCGGCAGATCAGTCGGTAAACGCTGAGCTTTCAACAGCAACGCTTGAAGATGTAAATGAAGCAATTGAAAAAGCAGATCAGGCTTGGCGTCAACCGAGCTGGAGAAACAGCTTGCCGCATGAGCGCGCACGTATTCTCTATAAAGTTGCAGACATTATTGAAGCGCGTGTAGATGAATTAGCGAAACTACAAACCCGCGATAATGGTAAGCCTTTAACCGAAACTCGTGGTTTAGTGATGAGCGCGGCGGCAACTGCGCGTTATGTTGCGGCGGCTTGTGAAACGCTAAACGATGAGCTCACCACTCAGCGTGCTCCAGACTTTATGACCATGAGTGTGCATGAACCTGTAGGTGTTGTAGCAGCTATTACCCCTTGGAACTCTCCAATTGCGAGTGAAGTTCAAAAGCTTGCTCCAGCTTTGGCAGCAGGAAATGCCGTAGTGTTAAAACCAGCAGAAGCAACTTCACTGATTGCTTTAGAGCTTGCCAAAATTTTTGAAGAGGCTGGTTTACCAAAAGGCTTACTTAGTGTGTTAGTGGGGCGTGGTTCTATCATTGGTGACGCAATTGCTCAGCACCCATTGGTTCGTAAAATTTCTTTTACAGGTGGAACAACCACGGGTCGTCATTTGGCACATATTGCCGCAGATAAACTCATTACCACTTCGCTTGAGTTAGGTGGTAAGTCACCAACCATCGTTTTACCGGATGCAGATGTCGAACTGGCTGCTAAAGGTGTGGCTTACGGTATTTTTAGCTCGGCAGGCCAAGCGTGTATTGCAGGTTCTCGCTTGTTTATTCATAGCAGTCTTTACGATCAGTTTTTAACGCGTTTGGTTGAAATTACCAAAGGCTTACGTGTGGGTCATCCAGAACAAGCTGGTGTGCATTTAGGGCCATTGGTCAATGACAAACATTTGCAGTCAGTTGATCGCTATGTACAGCTTGCTAAAAGCGAAGGTGGTCAGGTTTTGATTGGTGGTGAAGCGCTTACGACTGGTGACTATGCCAAAGGAAGCTATTACCTACCAACGATTATCACGGGCTTAAATAACAGTGCTCAAACCTGTCAGGAAGAAATTTTTGGCCCTGTTTTAGTCGTTATGAAATATGACAACGAGCAAGATTTAATTGCTCAAGCCAATGACAGTTGTTTTGGTCTTGCCGCAGGTATCTGGACTGAAAGCTATCGCAAAGCTTGGCGTATTGCACGTGCATTAGAAGTGGGAACGGTATGGATTAATACCTACAAAAAATTCTCGATTAGTGCGCCGTTTGGTGGCTTTAAAGACAGTGGGATTGGGCGCGAAAAAGGCCGTTTGGGCATTTTATCGTACATGCAACAAAAGAGTATTTATATGGGGCTGAATGAACAGCCTAACCCTTGGTGCGATTAATAAATTCAAGGACTGAAAACAAATTTTGAGGAACAGACATGACTGAACGTGTAAATGTAGGCGAAGCAATCGCAAGAGTTTTAGAAGCGCACCAAGTTGATAGTATTTATGGTGTTATTTCCATCCACAATTTACCTATTGCCGATGCGGTAGGGCGCCGTGAAAAAATGCGCTTTGTTGCAGCACGTGGTGAAGCGGGTGCGGTTACTATGGCAGATGCACACTCACGCTTTAAAGGCCTAGGGGTAGCGTTGACCAGTACGGGTGCTGGGGCAGGTAATGCAGTAGGTTCACTGATTGAAGCAATGAATGCAGGTAGCCCTGTATTGCATTTAACGGGTCAAGTTGAGCGTGAATATCTCGACCGTGATGCAAGCTTCATTCATGAAACCAAAGACCAACTTACATTCTTACGTGCATCAAGCAAAGCGGCGTTCCGTATTACCAGTCCAGACAATGCCGTTGGTGTGATTCGTGAGGCTATTCGTGTCGCAACTACAGTTCCAATGGGACCAGTTAGTGTTGAGTTACCAATTGATGTACAAGCAGCAGAAATTGATTTACCACTTAATCTTGGGCCAGTGAAAGCACTTGAATTGCCACAGGCAGAGCAAGCTGAAATTGATCTTCTTGTAAGCGAGATCAAAAAAACAAAACGTCCGATTTTCTGGATTGGTGGTGGAACTTTAAATAGCATTGCCGAAGTTAAAGCAATTGCAGATTTAGGTATTCCAGTTGTTTCATCGACTCATGCTCGTGGGGTGTTGCCAGATGATCATCCACGTAGCTTAGGTGCGTTCCATAACTCGGCAGGTGTTGAGCAGTTATTAAAAGATGCCGACCTGATGGTGGTAGTGGGTTCTCGTTTACGTAGTAATGAAACAAAAACTTATTCGGTTGAATTCCCTGAAAATATTATTCAGATAGATGCAAACCCGGTGGCTCAGCAACGTAATTACAAAATTCGCAACTTCATTTGTGGCGATGCCAAAGATGTCTTAACACGTGTGTTAGAACAGCTTCAAGGAACTTCAAAAGTTGACGCCGATTACGATGCTGCTGTAGTGGCTGCTAAACAGGCTGCAATTGATGCACTGCGTAAACAAATCGATCAGTACGCTTTAATTTGTGATCACTTACGTGCAGCTTTACCTCAAGACGGCATTTTTGTACGTGACATCACCATGTCGGGTAGTACATGGGGTAGTCGTTTATTCCCGGTACAAGCGCCAAACCAAAACATCCACTCACTTGCGGGTGCAATTGGTTTAGGCCTTGCAACAGCAATCGGTGCTTCGATTGCTAACCCTGATAAAAAAGTAATTGGTTTAGTTGGTGATGGCGGCTTAATGCTTGGTATTGGTGAAATTGCAACTATGGTGCAAGAAAACACCAATATGGTCCTAATGATTATGAATGACGGTGGTTATGGCGTAATGCGTGGCATTCAAAATAATTACTTTGGTGGTCGTCAGTATTTCAATGAATTACATACACCCGACTACAAACTTCTTGGCGAATCAATGGGTGTGAAAAGCTGGAAAGTCGGTAGTGCAGAAGAGTTTAAAACGGTTATTCAAGAGGCTATCGCTTTTGAAGGGCCAACCGTGATCGAGCTCGATATGAAATCGATTGGACCATTAAACTTCGCGGGTCCACCGCAAAAGAAACTGTATTAACCAGTTTGGATGGTTTAGTACATATGCGATGGGAGCTGCTAAGCCATCCTTTTTTAGATAAATTTTTTTGTCTAAAAAACAATAAAAACGAAGTTTTACAGGTAAAACAAATAAAGTTCCAGCAGGACGCTGGAACTCAATCAAGGATGTAGAGATGAAAAAGACTTCATTGATCATGGCATTCATTGCACCACTTACGCTGGGGGTAAGCGTCAATGCATTTGCAAAAGACTCATTGCTTGAATGGAAAAGTGATGATGGCACGGATTCATTAAAGTTAGGTGGGGTGGTTCGGTTAAATCAACGTTATGAAGATTGGGAAGGGCCAAACCGCGGTTTCGGTAAGCTCTATTTTGATATTTTCAGGGTAGATCTCAAAGGTAAATTTGATGATGCCTATATCAATGCCAGTTATATGTTTCAAGACCAACAGAAAACGTCCATTGAAAAAGCATATGTCGGCTATAACCTAGATGCCAATAACAGCATTGAAGCAGGTTTGGTTTATAAGCCTTTTACGATTTATCCTTACCCGCAAAATGGCTGGACCTACCACATCCCATTCTTTTTAGGTTATGGCAACAATATTGCGCCGGGGATTAACTGGAATTATCACGACAAAGATTGGGATGTAAAACTCGGTTATTACCCGCAAATGTTAGAGACTAACTTGCGTTATTCACCAGAAAGTGCAACTTATGATGACTTAGCAGGAAATGCATTTCCATCTCAAAAAGCCTATCAAAATGAAAAGCGCAATCAGGTGAATACCCGCATTGTTCGTAAGTTAGAAACTGATTTCGGTAAACAAGAGTTTGGTGTATCGGGTTCAATTGCCCAGTTACATAATGATATTACCGATAAAGACGGCAAATATTATGCAGTTGGTTTGCATACCGAAAACAACTATAAGCGCTTTAACTTACAAAGTTCGGTCATTCATTATCAGTACGATGCTAAAAATCCGGATGGTGTAAATAGTGATATGACTTTGATGGGGGCAAATGGCCTTACGCCTGCTTATTTCATTGCTTCGGAAGGAACCATTGCCAGTTTAAACCTTGCCTATACGTTACCTGTGACCAATATGGGCAAGCTAAAAGCCATTAAGTTTTATAATGACTATAGTTATCTCGATAAAAAACGTGATGATTGGTCAGACTCGCAAATGAACACTACAGGGATGATGTTTATTGCTTCACCATTTATGGTTTGGGCGGATTATACGTGGGGTAAAAACTCCAACATTATTGGTGGCTCGACTAACTCAACGGGTTATACCTCTGCAACCTCGCCAAACAGTGATAAATGGCTATACCGTATTAACTTTAATATTGGCTTTACTTTCTAAAGTAAGCAGCAATAAAAAACCACGCGATCGGCGTGGTTTTTTATTTAATAAGTGAAAATTTTTAATACCTGTTTTTTTCAAACTTATTCCAAAATACAAAGGCAGTCACAAAGGCCAAAATGGTTAGCGCGAAAATATAATACATCGCACCAATATCACTATATTGACTGAGCCAATGCACTAAAGGCAGGGTCATACCGCCAACAATCGCATATGACAAATTATATGAAAATGAAATGCCCGAGAAGCGAACAGGCGCGGGGAACATTTTAACCATACTGCTCGACACCATGCCGACAGTACCAGAGCATAGACCCAACAACATATATAAACCAAAAATGGTTGAATGGGCGGCATGTCCTAAACTGTTATAAAAAACTGCTGCTGTGAGTGCCACGGCAAGCGCACCGAACATCATGACTTTGCCACAGCCAAAACGGTCAGCAAAATAGCCTGCCAAAATACAACCGACCATTTGCATGATAATAGCTGCACTTTGCATTTCAAAAGTCTGTGCGCGCTCAAAGCCAAACGTACCAGTTAATAAATTTGGCATGGCTAAAATCACCACCACCACACAACCTGTTAAAAACCATGTAAATAACATGCCAATCGCAACGGCTGTTTTATGCGTTTTTAATACTTGTTTTACAGGCATTTCTTTAGAAATTTCTTTACGAGCTTGCATGGCTTTAAACACAGGCGTTTCTTTTAAATACGTTCTTAAATAAAGTGCAACCAGACCAAAAATACCACCTGCAATGAAAGGAATACGCCATGCCCAGTCATGGATTTGTCCTTCACTAAAATTCAGCGAAATCCATAAAGACATGAGCGCGCCTAGTAAAATTCCTAAAGATAGCCCAGCGGTGAGTAACCCATTTGCCAGTCCGATTTTTCTTTCAGGTACATGTTCAGACACAAATGTCCACGCGGCTGGAATTTCACCCCCAATTGCGATCCCTTGCACCACACGCATGAGTAATAAAAGTAGCGGTGCCAAATATCCGATATTTTCAAAGGTAGGCAATATCCCGATAAACAAGGTAGGCAGTGCCATCAGTAAAATAGAAAGCGAAAATAGTTTTTTACGCCCAACCAAATCACCAAAATGGGCCATAACAACCCCACCCAAAGGCCTAAAAAAATAACCTGCTGCAAAAATACCGTAAGTATTAAGCATGGCCCAAAAAGGGCTAAGCATGCTTGGGAAAAAGAGGTCGGAAATGATTTTGGCGTAAAACACATAAATCACAAAATCGTAAAATTCTAAAGCTCCACCCAATGAAGAAAGGGCAAGGGTTCGTTTATCTTCTTTATTAAGATAGTTCGCATCCTGCAAAGTTAAGTCCTGATCCATTTTTTACTTAATTGTTGTAATTGAAGTTTGGATATTAATGGAAAAGTGAAGTAAAAGTAAATGGAGGAAATTTGTTCTATAGGACGATGTCGATTGGACTTACTCAGAACAAAAAGCTTTAAAACAAAAAACGCTTTAGATGAAACAAAAACAGATGTAGGAATGACTTTTCTTTTGAGTCGTTCAGCGACACAATAAAAATTGTCATAGCCAGTTTAATGAGAGATTCAAAGGATGAGTGTAGTTCTACCTGTCGCGAAGCGTGGCGAAGATATTTTAAAACTAATTGCGGCTCCCGTTTCGGTAAATGAGTTAAACAGTAATTGGCTTTATCAGCTTGCTGACGCTATGCATGCAACAATGCTTGAGCGTAATGGAGTAGGGATTGCCGCACCGCAAATTTATATCTCTAAACGTGTCATTATTGTGGCATCTCGACCAAACCCACGCTATCCCGATGCACCTGAAATGGAAGCAGTGGTCATGGTGAATCCTGAAATTTTAGAGTTCTCAGACGAAGTTTGTTTAGGTGAAGAAGGCTGCTTAAGTGTGCCAGACGAACGTGGACAAGTTGAACGCGCCGAAATGGTTAAGGTGAAATATTTAACACTTCAGGGCGAGACGGTGGAAACAATTTTTCATGGTTTTCCTGCTCGTATTGTTCAACATGAGGTCGATCATTTAAATGGGATCTTGTTTGTAGAAAGAATAAGCTAATCTTCAGTTTAAAGTTTTGAAAAACCTATAATGAGCTTGAAAAGGATAAGTCATCGGAATTACAATACTTATAGCGTGATATTTAAATCATTACAAAAGATATAATTTTAATATTATCAGCAGGTTGTGCTGAAATTTTGCGCGATGTTGTAAATCTCCTCATTTAAGGTTACTAACCATGCAAACCCCTCTCCCAGATTATTTGGCAAATGTTATAGAAGCCTGTGACATCGATAACAGCGGTCATCTCGCCGATTATATTCCTGAGTTGGCAAATGCAAACCCAAATCGATTAGCTTTAGCAATGTCTACGGTAGATGGTGAAATTTATTCGGTCGGCGATGATGATGTTGAATTCACCATACAATCGATTTCTAAACCTTTTGTATATGCCTATGTTTTACAACAGCTTGGCATTGATGCAGTACTTGCGAAAGTAGGGGTAGAGCCTTCTGGTGAAGCCTTTAATGAAATTTCATTGGGTAAAGATGGTCGTCCGAAAAACCCGATGATCAACTCTGGCGCAATTACTGTACACTCCTTGATTCAGGTCAAGCATGGTTTACATAGCGCAGAAATTCTGCGCCGTTTTATGAGCGAGCTTGCTGGTCGTGAATTAAGTTTTGATGAGTCTGTTTATGATTCGGAAGTCAAAACAGCCTACCGTAATCTTTCGATCGGTTATATGTTGCGTACGGTGGGGATTTTGGAAACTGACCCTGTCGATATTGTGAATGGTTACATTCGTCAATGTGCGATCATGGTTACAGTTAAAGACTTGGTACGTATGGGCAGTGTACTTGCCAATGGCGGGGTCGATCCTAGAACTGGAAAGCGCCTATTGAATCGATCTGTAGTTAGACAAGTCCTCAGTGTCATGATGAGCTGTGGTATGTACGATGCAGCGGGTGACTGGCTTTCAACTGTAGGTATTCCTGCTAAAAGTGGTGTAGCAGGCGGTATTTTGGGTGTGCTACCGGGGCAGGTCAGTATTGCTGCTTTTTCACCTCGACTAGATGAGCATGGTCATAGTGTTCGAGGTATCGATATTTTAGAACGATTATCTCGTGACATGGGGTTACATCTCATGGAAGGCACACCTTCTGCCCAGACCATTGTACAAAGTCATTACCGTACAGGAAAAGATGCATCATTAAGTGTGTATGTACTTCGGGGTGTATTGAAATTTACCGAAGCTGAAATGTTGTTGCGTATTTTACAAGACGAGACAACTGACCAAAGCACGATCGTTATTGATTTAACCCAGATTTCACTTATCCACGATGTGGGTAAACGTATGTTTTTAGAAGGCGTAGATCGTCTGATTGATGATGGCCATACTCTTGTTTTAGTCGACCCTGAACAGCGCCTAGATCATGCCAGAACTGGTAAAGATCGAGAATTGCATGTCTATCATGATTTCGATGATTTGCTCGAAAAGCATGACCTACCTGCAAAAAAAAAGACTTATAGCGACATCGCGGCACTTCTAAACTGCTGAGGTGTTTTTCCTAGATGTCGCTTAAACATTGCACTGAACGCGCTGGGGTTTGTATACCCCAGTGATTCTGAAATTTGAGCAATAGATTCACCATTCGCGATTTTACTTAACGCAAGTGCAATATGCATTTGTTGTAACCATGCCCGATATGACAGTCCAGTTTCTTTTTGGAACATACGCATTAGGGTTCTAGAACTCGCACCAATATCATCAGCCCAATCTGTTAAATCTTTTGAATGGTCAGGCGTATGTAATAACTCTTGGCAAATTTTTAATAATCGTTTGTCTTTCGGCCAAGGTATCTGGATAGGCAATAAATTGGCTCGATGGATTTCTTCAAAAATCAAAATTTGTAAAGAACGGGAAAGTTCTTGAGAGGTTGCTGTATTTGGCGTGTCTTCTCGTTCAATTTCATTTAAACGAATCAAAAGCTCATGCAACAGGTTGCTTACCCGAATAATAAAACAATATTGTCCCATTAGAGCAGCAGCATTTACTTCAACCAATGCCGTATTTAACTTAACGTGACTCAGTGAAATCACGCTGTGCTCTACATGTGCTGGAATCCATAACGCGCACATGGGTGGCACAATCCACACATGATTAGGTGTAAAAACCTGAATAGTTCCAGTAGAGGCATATAAAAACTGCGCACGTGTATGCGTATGGGTAGGGGTGATTTCTCGGTAAGAATGCTCAGAAGATAGCCCAATCACAAGTTCAGACAAATCAGACTGAATAAGAGAATCGGACATAAACTATCCTAAAAATTGTCACTTATACGATGATTATTGGAAGATAACTTTATAAGCGACAATTTACAATAAGCATCTCATTTAAAAATATTGGAGTTTTTCAGGTATGACGTCTTCAATACAATTGAAAGATGGTATTGCCAATACCGTTGCAAATGATCAGCCTCAAGGAATGATTATTAAAATTGTAGGCGCCGTGGCAGTCGCACATTTACTGAATGATTTAATTCAAGCGGTGCTACCAGCCATCTATCCAATGCTAAAAGCAAACTTTTCGCTGAGTTTTGCGGAGGTTGGCCTAATCTCGTTTGTATATCAAATTACGGGTTCACTGCTCCAGCCTTGGATTGGACTTTATACCGATAAACATCCAAAACCGTATCTTCTCCCACTCGGAATGGTTGTCACATTCAGCGGCATTATCTTGTTAGCATTTTCACCAAGTTTTGCTGTGTTGTTATGTGCATCTGCGCTTATTGGGGTGGGGTCTGCAACATTTCATCCAGAAGCTTCACGTGTGGCACGAATGGCATCGGGCGGGCGCTTCGGTACAGCGCAGTCGACTTTTCAGGTGGGCGGAAACACCGGTACAGCCATTGGTCCATTGTTGGCAGCTTTACTGATTGTCCCGTTTGGACAGCATGCAGTTGCGGGCTTGGTGATATTTGCACTTTTGGCGATTTGGGTTTTATTTGGTGTAAGCCGTTGGACAGTGAGCCATGCTAAAAGTCAGGTGGTTGCACGTGCTACCCAAGCACATACTAAATTGCATGGCCGTAAGCTAATTATTGCTTTGAGCACAATTAGTGTATTGATGTTTGCCAAATTTACCTACATTGCTAGCATTAGTAACTACTTTACCTTTTACTTAATTCAAAAGTTCCATATCAGTATTCAAACAGCTCAGTTGCATTTGTTTGCCTTTTTAGCAGCCGTTGCTTTAGGTACATTTGCAGGTGGTCCAATTGGTGACAAAATTGGCCGTAAAGCAGTGATTTGGGTTTCATTTGTTGGTATGGCACCGTTTGCATTAATGATGCCGTATGCAAACTTATTTTGGACAACGGTTTTCTCAATTATTGCAGGTTTGGTGTTGTCGTCTGCTTTT
The DNA here is from genome assembly GCF_059800965.1 of Acinetobacter sp. LT1. Taxonomy (NCBI): domain Bacteria; kingdom Pseudomonadati; phylum Pseudomonadota; class Gammaproteobacteria; order Moraxellales; family Moraxellaceae; genus Acinetobacter; species Acinetobacter sp. LT1. Next base: position 136,915 of record NZ_JBBAXE010000006.1, on the reverse strand, counting down.
GCAGCGATGGTAGTTTACGCACAAGAAGCTGTTCCGGGCCGTGTGGGTATGATTGCAGGTCTAATGTTTGGTCTTATGTTTGGGGTAAGTGGTATTGCCGCAGCTGGGTTAGGGCATTTAGCCGATATTAACGGCATTGAATGGGTATTTGGTTTATGTTCATTGTTGCCATTACTTGGTTTTGCAACTGCATTTTTACCCAACACAAAAGTTAAATAAATGAAAAGACTCTCAGCCATATTCAGCTGAGAGTCTTTTTAGTATGAACATAGCCTCATTGAAAAGACTATTTTTGAACACCAAACTTAAATACGGTGACACTGTTATAAGTTTGATTTGGGTTTAAACGTGTAGACGGGAAGGATGGTTGATTTGGGCTATCTGGAAAATGCTGTGTTTCTAATGCTAGCGCGTCTGCTTGTCTATAGAGCACACCATTCGCGCCAACAATATTTCCTAATAAATGATTGGCTGTATACATTTGGACACTTGGTTCAGTGGTTAAGACTTGCATGGTCCGTTTAGATTTTGGATCAACCACACTAGCTGCAAGATTGAGTTTCCCTTGAGACTTTTGATTAATTACCCAAGTTTGGTCATAGCCATATCCATAGGCCAATTGCTGATTATTCGCTCGAATATCTTTCGCAATCGTCTTAGGCGTCCGAAAATCAAAAGGTGTACCTGCAACCGAAGCTATTTCACCTGTGGGTAAAGAGTTTTGATCGGTTACCAATATACGGTCTGCATTGAGTTGTACCACATGATCTAGTACGCCATAAGGATTATTCCCAGCGCCTGATAAGTTGAAATAACTGTGGTTGGTGAGATTGACGACTGTCGGTTGATCAGTTTTGGCTTGATATTCAATCTGGAATTCATTTTGATCTGAAAGACTGTAGATCACTTCTACATCTAATTTTCCGGGAAATCCTTGATCACCATTTGGACTGGTTAACTTCAGAGACGCTTTAACGGTTTCACCTTTAGAAACCAGAGGCTTAACTTGCCATACACGTTTATCAAAACCAGGATTGCCGCTATGTAATGAGTTCGGGCCATTATTTTTTTCGAGGTTATACGTTTTTCCATCTAAGCTAAATTTAGCATTGCCAATACGGTTCGCATAACGACCAATTAATCCGCCAAAATGAATTCCTTCCTTGGTATCAGTAACTTCATAGCCTTTTAGATCATCGAAGCCCAAAACGATATTATTTTGTTTACCTTGGGCATCGGGAGTCAAAATCTGTGTAATTACACCACCGAAGCTAATAAAAGAAACTGAGACTCCTTTATTATTGCTCATGGTGTATAAACCAACTTTTTGACCGTCTTGAGTTGTACCATATGGTTTTACATTTAATGTGGCTGCATTGGTAAGTTGTGCAAAGCTATAAACCGTAACACCTAAAATTACTAATTTTTTCATGTTTATACTCTATTTTTTAATAGTAAGACTGGATGAATATAAGATTGATTTTTCATCTTTTTAAAGAGGTTTTTATTATATGTAGTGTTAATAATAATCGAGTAGTTAATGTTAAATATTGGAAAAATTGGTTCAATTTAGGCTTATAAAGAAATTAATCTTATGAGCAAAATTCGACGGTAAGCTATTTTTATGAATCATCCCGACTCGGTTTTAAAATTTTCACTTGGTCTTAATGGCTTGTCATTTGACTTAGACAACCAACATATTCAACTTGAACAGGGCTTGGGTTTTGTTGATTCGAACAGTATTCTTCATGGCGTTATTGATGAGCTTGCTATCGAAAAGATGATTTATTTTATTGAAGAAATCATCGAGTCTCAGCCACTCAGAAATCTGAATATAAGTGGGGTAGCTGTTACATCTGGTGCTGCTATGACACACCTCAGTCAGTTATTTTTTAGTGCTAAAAAGCAAATCAGCCGTATCGAGCTTGAGCATGGATTTAATGATTTTATTGAACGTTTGAGCTACTACACAAACCAAGTAGCTCCAGATCAGGTTTATGTTTTTACCTACTTTGTATTTATTCGAGAGATGATGCATCACTTACGAGTTGAGCAAATTCAGATCATTTAAGAAATGATTTCTCAGCCTGCCAATTCATCATGAATCCAGTTTAAAAATAGCTCAATTTTAGGAATAAATTGGTGGGTTCGTGGATATACCAAGTGATGAGCAGAGATTGGAATCGATAGCTCATCTGCAAAAACTCTAACTAATTTCCCAGATTCTAAATAATTTTGGGTAAGCAAATTACTTTCTAAAACAAAACCTAGCCCGTGTGTGGCCGCCTCAAGTGACATATAAGAGCGGTCAAAACTCAAAGTGTAGGGAAACTCAGGAATAGTTAGACCCTGATGGGCAAACCATTGTGGCCAAGTGACTAAGGTCGATCGCGATAAAATCAGTTCTTTCTTTAATAAATCTTGAGGTTTATTTACTGGACTACGTTCAAGTAGTTTGGGGGAAGCAAGCACTTCAAGCTTTTCATTACGAATCGTTCTGATTTCTACCCCTGTCCAGTTGGGCAAACCATGACGAATATCAATGTCGATCTTGTCGCGAGTAAAGTGCAAATTTTCATAGGAACATGACAAGTTGACCTGAATCATGGGGAACTTTTCTTTAAATGACTCGAGGCGAGGGAGCAACCAAAGCAAACCAAAACTTGGGGATGAATGAATATATAAACTGTCTTTAGGGCTTTTATCGGCAGCTTTTTCCGTGGCTAACATCAGGTTATGCAAAATGGTGGTGACATCTTGAAAATAGCGTTCACCAGAAGGGGTAAGTGTCACACCACGTGCACCACGAATAAATAAACTCTGCCCAATCATTTCTTCAAGCTTAGCAATTTGATGACTCACTGCTGAAGGCGTGAGATTCAAATGCTCGGCTGCCTTCGCAACATTGCCGAAACGGGCGGTTTGTTCAAAAGCCTGTAAGGTTTTAATTGAGGGCATGTGGTTGAAATTGTTTTCACTACTATCCATGAAATGATCCATTTTTATCCCTAAAACTTATTTGAAAATAGCATAGGCATGAATTTTTTTCATGTCTTGTTGAATTCGAGATGATTGCTGGGCTTTGTGAAAAAAGAGATTCTAAGTCAGAACTCAGGAAATAAAGCGTAAAAGAGGATTGAATATGTTACTACAAGGAAAAGTGGCATTAATTACCGGTGCAGCATCAGAACGTGGAATTGGGCGAGCAACCGCAGAAATCTTTGCACAACAGGGTGCCAAAGTCATTATTGTTGATTTAGATCTTGCTCAAAGCCAAAACGCTGCAAAAGCGCTTGGTGAAGGACATTTAGGCCTTGCTGCAAACGTTGCGAACGAAGAACAGGTCAAAGTAGCTGTTGAACAAGCACTACAGCACTATGGCAAGATTGATATTTTAATTAACAATGCTGGTATTACTCAGCCAGTTAAAACCCTTGATATTCAACGTAATGACTATGACCGTATTTTAGATGTCAGCCTCCGCGGAACATTGATTATGTCGCAAGCGGTTATTCCATCTATGAAGGCAAATGGCGGTGGAAGCATTGTGTGCCTATCTTCAGTTTCAGCACAACGCGGCGGTGGTATTTTTGGCGGGCCACACTATAGCGCTGCTAAAGCAGGCGTGTTAGGTCTGGCAAAAGCGATGGCTCGTGAGTTTGGTGGTGACCAGATTCGTGTAAATTCTCTTACTCCAGGTCTAATTCAGACTGATATTACTGGCGGTTTAATGAATGATGACCGTCGTCATGACATTTTGGCAGGTATTCCTCTCGGCCGCTTAGGTAAAGCACAAGATGTTGCAAATGCAGCATTATTTTTGGCAAGTGATCTGTCAGCTTACTTAACTGGTGTCACACTCGATGTAAATGGTGGCATGCTGATTCATTAATCGCTCACTATTTCAAAACTAAAAATAGAATGATGGTCACAAGAGGATACTGTGGCCAAATGTAAAGGGATTCGCATGATGGATACAGTATTTTCATCTGAAGTAGATACAACGATTCGTAAATCGGCGTATCGAAAAATTGCATTTCGGCTCATGCCATTTTTAATGCTTTGTTATTTTTGTGCCTATTTAGATCGAGTAAACGTGGGTTTTGCCAAGCTCCAAATGATGAGCGATTTACAGTTTAGTGAAGCTGTATATGGTCTAGGCGCAGGGATTTTCTTTATTGGTTATTTTCTTTGTGAAGTACCAAGTAACATCGTACTTCACAAGGTAGGTGCGAGACGTTGGATTGCCCGAATCATGATTACATGGGGCATTTTGTCAGGCTGTTTCGCTTTTGTTCAAACCGAATGGCAATTTTACACCTTACGTTTTTTGCTTGGTGTTGCTGAAGCTGGGCTAGCTCCGGGTTTGTTGCTCTACCTCACTTACTGGTTCCCATCTTACCGCCGTGCGCGCATGACCGTACTCTGGTTTATCGCGATTCCAATTTCAGGAATGATTGGTGGACCACTTTCAGGCTTGATCATGGACCGAATGAGCGGTGTACATGGTTGGTTTGGATGGCAGTGGATGTTTGTGATCGAAGCTATTCCCACAGTGATTGTCGGCTTACTTGTACTTGCTGTTTTAAAAGATTCAGTTCAAGACGCCAATTGGTTAACCCAAGATGAAAAGAACTTGGTGAAGCAAGAGCTTGCTCAGGATAACCAGCACAAAGAAGGTCATGCTAGCGTCAAAGAGTTCATCGCAGATAAACGCTTATGGCTATTGGCAGGTATTTATTTTTGTGTCGTGATGGGGCAATACGCCATTACATTTTGGCTACCAACTCTCATTCGTAACTCGGGCATTAGTGATAACTGGCATATAGGTTTGCTCACAAGCCTGCCTTATATGTGTGCCATTGTGGTCATGATTTTGGCAGGGCGTAGTGGTGACCATTTCCAAGAACGCCGCTGGCACTTAATTATTCCGATGTGTGCAGGCGCTATAGCACTCACATTTGCGACTTTATTCGCTTCAAATCTAATGCTCTCTTTAATTTGCCTTTGCATCGCAGCCTCAGGTGTGCTGACGGCATCCTCTTTATTCTGGATGTTACCGACCAACTTTTTGGGTGGTGTTTCCGCAGCGGCAGGTATTGCAGCAGTGAATAGCTTCGCCAATCTTGCAGGATTTTGCTCACCTTATTTAATCGATTGGGTCACTACCAACACAGGTTCAAATGCAATCGGCATGTTCTTAATCACAGCAGTATTAATTTTCGGTGCCAGTTTGGTTCTGCGTGTTCCGGCAAAACTGGTCAATCGTTAATAAGGAATAGTAAATGACAATGTTAAATGTTGATAAAGCAGGCCAAATTGCCGAGTTGCAACAACGTGCCTACCACATTCGCCAACATGCTTTACGTATGGGGCAAGTACAAGGCCAAGGCTATGTTGGACAAGCTTTAGGTGCAGCAGATTTGCTCGCCGTGTCTTATTTTCATGCGATGAAATATCAGCCAGAAAACCCTGAATGGGAAGGCCGTGACCGTTTTTATCTTTCTATTGGGCACTATGCAATTGCACTCTATGCAGCCTTAATTGAAGCAAAAATTATTCCGCTTGAAGAGCTTGAAACCTACGGAGCCGATGACAGTCGGTTACCAATGTCGGGCATGGCTTCCTATACACCCGGTATGGAAATTACAGGTGGCTCATTGGGTCATGGTCTTGGAATTGCAGTTGGTGCATGTCTAGGACTGAAACAGAAAAAATCAGATGCTTTTGTCTATAACTTACTGTCCGATGGGGAGCTAAATGAAGGTTCAACGTGGGAAGCCGTAATGTCTGCTTCTCATTGGAAACTAGATAACTTGATTGCGATTATTGATGTGAATAATCAGCAGGCAGATGGGCACTCCAGCGAAATTTTAGCGTTTGAGCCAATTGTTGATCGTTGGCAGTCATTTGGTTGGTACACCCAACGTGTAGATGGCAACAACATGGAAGCTTTGCTTGAAGCATTCGATCAAGCGCGAAACCATAAAGGTACATGCCCACGCGTCATTATTTGTGACACTAAAATGGGTAAAGGCGTGTCGTTCTTGGAAAGCCGCGAAAAAACACACTTTATTCGTGTTGATGAACATGAATGGGATGATGCTTTAAATATTTTGACCCACTACGGACAGTAAGGAATACACCATGAGCCAGTTAGCTAATCCCCCTAAGAAAAAACTAACCACTTCGGCAATGATTGCTTCTATTGCTGCCGAGGGCCAACCGACCAAACCAGCACCATTTGGACATGCACTGAATGCCTTGGCAAAAGAGCGTGACAATATCGTAGGTTTGTCAGCAGATTTATCAAAATATACAGACCTGCATATTTTTGCTAAAGAAAACCCAGACAAGTTTTTCCAAATGGGCATGGCAGAACAACTTTTGATGAGTGCAGCAGCAGGACTTGCTCGTGAAGGATTTGTTCCTTTTGCGACGACCTATGCCGTGTTTGCATCACGCCGTGCCTACGATTTTATTTGTATGGCAATTGCAGAGGATAACCTGAATGTCAAAATTGTGGCGGCACTTCCGGGGTTAACCACGGGCTACGGCCCAAGTCATCAGGCAACGGATGATATTGCAATTTTCCGCGCTATGCCGAACTTGATGGTTATCGATCCATGTGATGCCTTGGAAATAGAACAGGCGATTCCTCAGATTGCCGCGCATAATGGCCCCGTATATATGCGTTTATTGCGTGGTCAGGTTCCATTAGTGCTCGATAAATACAACTACCAGTTTAAATTGGGTAAGGCACAGGTGATTAAACCCGGTAAAGACTTACTCATTATTTCGACTGGTTTATTGACCATGCGTGCGCTTGAGGCAGCCGAAGAGCTTGAAAAAGAGGGCATTGAGGTTTCTGTGCTGCATGTGCCTACCATTAAGCCTTTAGATGAACAAACTATTTTGGCCGAAGTCGCAAAAGGTGGCCGTTCTGTTTTAACTGCCGAAAATCATTCAGTGATTGGTGGTTTAGGTGAAGCTGTCGGCTCACTACTTCTAAGAAATGGGCAACATCCTCGTTTTGACATGATTGGTTTGCCAGATGCATTTTTAGATGCAGGCGCATTACCCACTTTGCATGATCGATATGGTATTTCAACTGAAGCAGTTAAAGAGAAGATTAAGTCACATTTGAAGTAGATTAATTTCTGTTTAGGATAGAATCCAAAATAGATTATTTAAAATCTCCTAATATTAAAAGTTGGGGGATTTTTTGTTTAAATTCAATAATAAAATATAATAGGTAGCTAAGAATATTTAAAATTTTAATTTTAACAGAATTGAGGTGAATTTTATTTTTATTTAATGTATATTTGTTTGTTAAATACAAATAGAATTTTCAAAATATTAAATATTTATAGGGTTGATTGGAGTATATAGGATTGTTTTATATATATTCTATTATTAAATGAAAATTTTTTATGGTATAAACTTTTATTTTTATAATTATATTAAATGAGGGCGGTCTATTGAGTTTAATTAAAAATATATGCATTTTATTATTAAGTTTTTTATTGGCATCATGCTTATATTCTCCATATACTAAGCCAGACGCAATTTACGTATTTAGTGCTGTCACCAAAACTCCAGAAGGTGTTGTATTTTTTAATAAAAATAAACGTCATCAAGGAATGATTTTTTATAAAAAATCATTATCACTCCTATATAATCTTGGATTATTTTCTAAACTTAATTTTAATTTTAGAGGTTGTTCAGAGTATGTTGAAATTACAAGATGTGTGTGGTCTGCGGATATTGTATTAAATCATTCGGAGGCTGCAAGTTATGGGAGCTTGTTATTGAATGATTATTGGGAAGTAGAAGATAAAGATGGACTATTTTATATACGTACTATAGATGCCGCCAAACGGTTTAAACGATTATTAAATACAAACCAGTCTTATATTAAATTTTTTTATACGGCTCCAGATGGGAATTCTGAGAATGTTGGTAGATTTGTATCTGCCAAGAATATAAAAAATAATTATATTGAAATTATACCTCAGAAAGTTTTAATTTTTAAAAAACCTAGCAGGGTTAGTCGCATACTTCATGTCGATATGAGATAAACATAAAGTAAGAGTTCAATTAAGTTAAATAAATCCATTCATTCCCGAACAAGCGGGAATGAATGGATTTATTTTGATTTTAAACAATCGAATCATCTAAATTCGGCGCTAACCAACGCTTCGCTTCATCCAGTGTCCAACCTTTACGTTTTGCATAATCTTCAAGTTGGTCTTGTGAGATTTTACCCACGTTAAAGTATTCACTTTGTGGATGAGAATAATAGAAACCACTCACCGAAGATGGTGGCATCATTGCAAAGTGTTCAGTCAGTTTAGTACCGATTTTGTCGGTAGAACCTAACCAGTCGAACAACACCGCTTTTTCAGAGTGCTCTGGGCAAGCAGGGTAACCCGGTGCAGGGCGAATACCGACATATTTCTCTTTAATCAGTTCTTCATTGCTAAGCTGTTCATCCGCTTTATAGCCCCAGAACTCTTTACGAATGCGTTCATGTAAGTGTTCGGCAAAAGCTTCAGCAAAACGGTCTGCCAATGACTGAACTAAAATTGCAGAGTAGTCATCACCTTTAGCTTTGTATTCATTTGCCAGTTCTTCTGCACCAAAAATCGATACAGTGAATCCGCCTAAGTAGTCCTGTTGTTCACGGTCAGTACGAATATAATCTGCCAAAGACAAGTTTGGTTTACCTGTCACTTTGTCAGATTGCTGACGTAAGTGCTCAAAAGTATGCGTAACATTTTGACCAGCTTCATCAAATACGCTCACTGTGTCTGCATCAGTGCGCTGTGCAGGGAACATACCGAATACGGCACGAGCATCAAAACGATTGTTGTCGATAATATCTTTCAACATCGCTTGAGCTTGGTTATACAAATCTGTTGCAGCTTCGCCGACCACTTCATCTTCTAAAATTTTCGGGAATTTACCTGCCAAGCTCCAAGAAATGAAGAATGGTGTCCAGTCAAAATACTCTACAATGGTTGCAAGAGGGTAGTTAGTGAGAACTTGTGTTCCTAAAAGATTTGGTTTTGGTGGTACATAGCTTTCGTCAATTTTAAAACCGTTTTCAACTGACTCAGCATAGGTCAATTTTGCAGCTTTTGGCTGTTTGTTGGCTAAGCGCTCGCGAATCTTGGCATATTCAGCACGGTGCTCTGCAATAAAGTTTCCACGCATTTCTTTCGAAAGGAGAGTGGTTGCAACACCCACCGCACGTGAAGCATCGGCAACATAAATCACAGCATCGTTTTGGTACTGAGGATCAATTTTTACTGCAGTGTGTGCTTTAGAAGTAGTCGCACCACCAATTAATAAAGGAATGTTAAAGCCTTTGCGCTGCATTTCTTTCGCAACAAATACCATCTCATCTAAAGATGGAGTAATCAGACCTGACAAGCCGATGATGTCACATTTTTCATCAATTGCAGTTTGTAAGATTTTCTCGCAAGGGACCATCACGCCAAGATCAACAATGTCATAACCATTACAGCCGAGTACTACACCTACAATATTTTTACCAATATCGTGTACGTCGCCCTTAACAGTTGCCATCAGGACTTTACCTTTAGATTGGCTACCTGTTTTTTCAGCTTCAATGTACGGGTTGAGCCAAGCCACAGCTTGCTTCATAACACGTGCAGATTTCACAACTTGTGGTAAGAACATTTTGCCCGAACCGAACAAGTCACCAACCACGTTCATACCGTCCATCAAAGCGCCTTCGATTACATCTAAAGGACGTTTGGCTTTGAGGCGAGCTTCTTCGGTATCTTCATCAATGTAAGTGGTAATACCTTTGACTAACGCATATTCAAGACGTTTTTCTACAGATTCATTACGCCATTCAAGGTTCTCGGCTTCTTTTGTAGCACCGCCTTGGCCACGGTATTTTTCAGCCACTTCAAGCAATTTTTCAGTCGCCGCCTGACCAGACTCACCTTGGTTTTGGTTTAAGATGACATCTTCAACAGCTTCTTTTAGCTCGGCTGGAATATCATCATAAATTGCCATTTGGCCAGCATTCACAATACCCATGGTCATGCCTTGCTTGATGGCATGGTACAAGAACACAGAGTGAATGGCTTCACGAACAGGCTCGTTACCACGGAACGAGAACGAAACATTCGACACACCACCAGAAATCATAGCGTGCGGTAAGTTTTGTTTAATCCAACCTGTGGCCTCAATGAAATCGACGCCATAATTGTTGTGTTCTTCAATACCTGTTGCTACTGCAAATACGTTTGGGTCAAAAATAATATCTTCAGCAGGGAAGCCGACATCATTAACCAAAACATCATAAGAACGTTTACAGATTTCACGTTTACGTTCAGCAGTGTCGGCCTGACCTTTTTCATCAAATGCCATGACAATAATCGCAGCACCATATTGACGGCACAGGCGAGCTTTTTCTACAAACTCGTCATAACCTTCTTTTAAAGAAATTGAGTTAACAACGGGTTTACCTTGTACGCATTTTAAGCCAGCTTCAATGATTTCCCATTTTGATGAGTCAATCATGATTGGCACACGTGAAATATCTGGTTCAGAAGCCACAAGATTTAAGAAATGCACCATCGCATTTTGCGAATCGAGCATCCCTTCATCCATGTTAATGTCGATAATCTGAGCGCCAGCTTCAACTTGCTGCTGTGCCACTTCTAAAGCTTCGGCAAAGTTTTCTTCACGAATTAAGCGTAAGAATTTTTTCGAACCTGTAACGTTAGTACGTTCACCCACGTTAACGAACAATGAGTCATCATAAATATTAAATGGTTCTAAACCACTCAAACGACATGCAGGTACAGTTTCAGGAACTTGACGAGGCGCAATATCTTTTACCGCATTGGCAATCGCGCGGATATGGTCTGGTGTTGTACCACAGCAACCACCAGTAATATTGATTAAGCCGCTTTCTGCAAATTCTTTTAAGAATGCTGCAGTTTGTTCTGGCGTTTCATCATATTCACCAAAAGCATTTGGTAAGCCCGCATTTGGGTGCGCTGAAACAAAGGTATCTGCTACATCGGAAATGGTTTTTACGTGAGGACGCATGGCATCTGCACCAAGCGCACAGTTAAAACCAATCGATAGTAAGTCACCATGACGTACAGAGTTCCAGAACGCTTCCGCAGTTTGACCTGTTAAGGTACGACCCGATGCATCGGTAATGGTCCCTGAAATCATGATTGGTAATTCACGACCAACTTGTTTAAAGACTTCTTTAACCGCAAAAATTGCAGCTTTGCAGTTTAATGTGTCAAATACGGTTTCAATCAAAAGGATATCTGCACCGCCTTCAATCAGCGCATGAGTCGCTTCAATATAGTTTTCTTTTAACTCATCAAAAGTAATGTTACGAAAGGCAGGGTCATTTACATTCGGTGAAATTGAACAAGTACGCGATGTTGGCCCAAGGACACCTGCGACAAAACGCGGTTTATCTGGAGTCGAATACTTCTCACAAGCTGCTTTAGCTAAACGTGCTGCTTCACGGTTAATCTCTGGAACAAGATCTTCCATATGATAGTCAGACATTGAAACACGCGTGCCGTTAAAGCTATTAGTTTCAATAATGTCTGCACCAGCATCAAGATAAGCTTCATGAATACCTTGAATGATTTGAGGCTGGGTCAGAACCAAAAGGTCATTGTTACCTTTTAAGTCATGTGCCCAATCGGCAAAACGCTCACCACGGTAGTCGGCTTCTTCCAATTTATGGCGCTGGATCATAGTTCCCATTGCACCATCAATAATCAGAATGCGTTTAGCAAGAAGCGCTTTTAGGGTGGCAAGCGTAGACATAGAAAACCCCGATCTTTTATATGAATTTAAAAATGCGGCGCTATTGTAACAGAATAGTTGCGCAATTGATGACCTATAACGACCCACCATTCACCGTAAATTAGTCGTAAAAAAAGTGTTTTCGAACAACAAGAGGGTGTTTTTTCATCAAATATTCATAAAATGATCATGATATTGAAATATTTCATCTCCAATATTCGGTTTTATGACAGTTGTAGTGTTTAAAAAGTAGACGTTTAGGTAATTTTTTAGATATTTTTGCTTCAAAAATAGTCATAAAATAGATGGGTAGGGATTTATGTAAATTATTGTATTTAAATAAAAAAATAAAAATCATAGAGGAAAGGTGCATCAAATGAGGTCAAAATGTGAAAAATTGACTTCATCAGGCGCCGCTTTGTCATATAATTGTCATAATTTAATTTAAGAATACAGAGGATTTTTTTATCCTCTTACCGTCTGCATGAATTCTAATCTACCCCCTGTTTCGGATTCAAAACTTGCGGCAAACCTGCAAGTCAAATCGACGAATGTACATGTCCCGACACCTAAATTTTTTATGCCGGTGTTTCTGACGATTATTGTTGCAACACTTATTTATATTGGATTTCAGGTGAGTGCTGATTTAGCACATGTACCACCTTTGAGTCTTTATTCAGTTATTCTTTTATCAACTGCACTCTTGATTGCTTTAGGCTTTGAGTTTGTAAATGGCTTCCACGATACTGCAAATGCAGTGGCAACAGTGATTTACACCAATGCTTTACCAGCACCGGTTGCAGTCATGTGGGCTGGTTTTTGTAATTTCCTTGGGGTAATGGTTGCAAGCGGCGCAGTCGCTTACGGCATTATTGCATTGTTACCTGTTGAATTGATCATGAATATGGGTAGCGGTGCAGGTTTCGCAATGGTTTTTGCGCTTCTTATTGCTGCGATTCTCTGGAACTTGGGTACTTGGTTCTTAGGTATTCCTGCATCTAGCTCACATACCTTGATTGGTTCAATCTTGGGTGTGGGCATTATGAACCATCTATTGAGTGCATCGACTGGCGTAACGACCAGTGGTGTTGATATGGATCAGGTGATTAAAGTCGGTAAGGCATTATTATTTTCACCTTTAATTGGTTTCGCTTTTGCAGCGATTGTATTCTTGTTGGTTAAAACTATTTTTAAACGCCAATTAGAATTATTCCAGCCACCTGAAGGGAATAAACCACCACCAGCAATCATTCGTGCAATTTTGATCTTTACCTGTACAGGTGTGAGTTTTGCACATGGTTCTAATGACGGTCAAAAGGGTATGGGACTCATCATGCTGATTTTGGTTGGTCTGGTGCCGTTGGCTTATTCATTAAATAAAAATCTTGATACTCAGCAAGTTCAATCATTCCATCAGCTTTCTTCTCAAACTGCCGTATTTTTGAATCAAAATCAGCCAGAATTAACCGATGAAAAAGCACGTGTTATTTTGACTAAATATATTCAAACTAAACAGCAAACTCCAGAAGTTGTGCCTGCATTGGCAAGTATGACTGATCACTTGGGGGAGCGAGTTTCTAGCTATAACAACTTAAAAGATATTCCTGAAGCTGCTATTAGCGAAATTCGTAATGACATGTATTTGAGTACAACCACGTTTAAGCGTTTGGAAAAAGCAGATGCTTTACCAAAAATGGATGACTCACAGAAAAAGCTCGTGAAAGAATACCGTAGTAGCTTAGATTCATTCTTACAATACATTCCGACTTGGGTAAAAGTGGCTGTTGCTTTAGCACTTGGTCTAGGCACAATGGTGGGTTGGAAACGTATTGTTGTGACTGTAGGTGAGCGTATTGGTAAGCACCACATGACTTATGGTCAAGGGATGTCTGCTGAGCTTGTTGCAATGAGTACAATTGCAGCTGCCGATGGTTTAGGTATGCCAGTTTCAACAACACACGTTTTAAACAGTGCTGTTGCGGGTACGATGGTCGCGAATAAATCAGGTTTAAACTTTAATACCGTGAAGACAATACTCTCTGCATGGGTATTTACTCTTCCTGCAACAATCTGCTTGTCAGGTGGTTTGTACTGGTTATTCTTACAGTTTGTATAAACGCATTTAAAAAAATTAAAGCCACTGTTCACAGTGGCTTTTTTATTTGTTTAGTTTTTAAAGTTGAGACTATTTTTCATGTACATTCATCTATAAATTAATAAGTTGTTATAGGTCATCAAACAGCTTTATAGGCTGGGCTTAAAATTTTATATCAGGATATATTATGAATGCGGTTCAAATACATCAGCTAAAACAACAATTTCCACTTATTCAAACACTTCAAGCCTATCAAGAAACATTTTGGTTTACACCTCATCGATATCCTTTAAAGGAAGCTTTAGAAAAAGTTGGACTAACCGCTAAAGATGTAAGTGAAGCAGAAGCAAGACTAGCGCGTTTCGCACCTTATTTGGCAAAAGTATTTCCTGAAACTCAAGCACAACATGGAAAAATTGAATCAGATATTGTTGAAATTGCTCATATGCAACAAGCACTTTCTTCAGCAAAACAAGTACAGCTTAACGGAACATTCTGGCTGAAAAAGGATAGTCATCTACCTATTTCAGGCTCCATTAAAGCACGTGGTGGTATTTATGAAGTGCTCACACATGCTGAAAAACTTGCCATGCAGGCAGGGTTACTCAAACCAGAAGATGATTATAGTAAATTAGATCAAGATTCATTTAGGGCATTCTTTTCTAAGTATCAAATTGCAGTAGGTTCTACAGGCAACCTTGGGCTTTCTATTGGCATCATGAGCGCCAAACTCGGCTTTAGAGTCACAGTTCATATGTCGGCTGATGCTAGACAGTGGAAAAAAGACAAACTACGTTCACTCGGCGTCAACGTTGTAGAATATGCCAGTGATTACGGAGTAGCTGTTGAAGAGGGACGTAAAGCCGCAGAGCAAGATCCCCATTGTTTTTTCATTGATGATGAAAACTCAACAACATTATTTTTAGGTTATGCCGTTGCAGGAATACGCTTAAAACAGCAATTTGAGCAAAACCAAATTAAAGTCGATGCTGAACACCCATTATTTGTTTATTTGCCGTGTGGCGTCGGTGGTGGGCCTGGTGGGGTGAGTTTTGGACTAAAACTGGCTTTTGGTGAGCATGTACACTGTATCTTTGCAGAACCAACACATTCGCCGTGTATGTTACTTGGTGTCCACACAGGTTTGCATGATCAGATTTCAGTCAATGATATTGGTATTGATAACGTTACTGCGGCAGACGGACTTGCGGTAGGGCGTGCTTCAGGTTTTGTCGGGCGTGCTATGCAACAGTTAATTGATGGCTATTACACCATTCACGATGAACGTTTATATGAGCTCATTGCGCTTTTAAATCAAACTGAGAATATTCAGCTTGAGCCTTCTGCGATAGCAGGCATGATGGGGCCGTATTATGTACAGACTAGTCCTGATTACTTGGCTTTACACCAATTTACAGCTGAGCAGTTGCAACAGGCAAATCATGTAATATGGGCTACTGGGAGCGGTATGGTGCCTCCTGATGAAATGCAAAAATATCTATCACACTTTCAAGGTAAATAAAGACACATTAGAAAAAAGCCCAATTCTAGGATTGGGCTTTAATCAAATTATTTTTTAGATGATTTTCTAAAAGGAAGTTTTTCGGTAGTAAAACCATAAATTGCCGCAAAAGGTAGGGCAGTTCGTGCTAAATAAGCGACACGCCATAGACCACCATGATTGGCACCTTCCATCATAAGTTCAAGCGGATGGTCTAAGACAGTTTCAGGATTCGCCACAGAAGACTCATTTCTTAAGTCATGAATCCAGAGTGCCGCCATAATGGCATTGGTGGTTTCAGGGCTAAATGCTTCTACATCGAAAAGTTCTGCGCCATTAAAAGCTGCTTTCAATAATGGATTTTTAGTCACTGAGTGAGTCGTTGTCGATGGTGCAATATTAATGCTGACACGTTGTCCTTGATGGCGGGCCAAAATAGCACGCCATTGTTGAATACGTTTTGCCAAAGCATAGTTTGGACCTTGTTCAACCACTAAGCAGTCGGCAATACCATAAGTTTTTCCATTTTCACATGTAACCAGGTCTTGGTATGGCGCTTGAAAAAAACGATTGAGCGAAAGAGCAGAAACACCTTTTACTGCCAATTTTTGCATTTTTCTGCGGGATTTAAATTTCTCTTGAGCAGCCTCTGCAACTTCTTTTGGTACTGCATAAACATCGGTTGGAGTACACATAAACATAAGGCTTGTATCAGGCTTATGCTCGCTCACAAATTGCATGATGCTATCCATTGCCATGGAAACGCGGACATGCTTTTCACCATCTAAATAGGCGATTGCTGCCAAATCTAACTTTTGTGGAAACTGCACCAGCCACTGTGCTATTTCTGGTAATTGAGTCAGTAAATTTGCACCCAGCTTATCTTTTAACTCAGAAGCTTTTGCTGACGAATCAACGGCTTCAACACATGGTGCAATGAGTGTTGCATTCCCTTGTTGAATCGTATTTAAGATTTTGCCCCAGACTCGTGAGTTTGGTAAATCTACAGCAACAATATTTGCTTTCCATTTGGCTAACCAAGGCAGTGGTCCTGCTTCTGAGGCTGCACCAAACAGCACCATCGTACGGTCAGACAAATCGAACCATTCAGGATGAGCAATAGCTTCACGAAGTGCTTTTGCATGACTTGGCTCAATAATACCAGCCTCTTCCCAGCGTTGAATTTGGTCCAGTAAGCTTTGTCCACTCAGCTTTTGTCCTTTATAAGGAACATACCACTCTGGTGTTGCCTCACTTTCACCTTTAAGTTTTACTGTATAAAGAGGAGTAGATGAAGCAATATGAACGGCATCTTTTAAAAGGTAGTGTTTACCATCACGATAATAATCAAAAATATGGTGAGCTTTATGCAAGCCTTGCTTCGCAATAGTAATTGGGTTGTTGATATTAGAAATCCCTTGTTTAACAAGAGCCTTAAAATATAAAGGATAGTTTTTTCGCCAGTTTTTTTCATTCAACACTTGTTGTGCGGTTTTATTATCTACAATAGATAAGGCCTCTGACAAAATCTCTTGGCCTGTAAGAGATGTACTTTGTTTTTTTGTTGAGGCGTGTACTGGAAATTGTAGACCTTCGACTTGACTTGTGCTGGACATAAAATATCTCGTTTATACGACTGGGTTAATATACATGTGTATACATTATCTATGCCAATGAAAGGAAACGAGTGGCAATAACTGACAAAATAATATTGATTATTTATGTGATGAAACGTGAAAGAGAAAGTTATTATGATAAATTCATCTCATTTTGGCCTTAATTTTTTTCACATTTTTAGAACATTTTTATAGACTTACGTTACATAAATGTTTATTTTGTATTAAGCAAATACATCAGTATTAACCTGAAGGTAAAATGTTCAAAATGTATCAATAATAGAGATACAGAAATGATTAAAAACTAGACTTTTTTCTTAAGCGATAAGAAAAGTCAAACGGAATAAGAAAGAATTGGGGTGAAACTAGATAGAAGACAACGTAAGATTGTCTTTTAAAAATCTTGGGGATATGGTGATTTTTTTACACCATAATTTTCTAGTTTCATCCCATCTATTTTTGGGCTGGAACCCTCCATTTAGTATTCAATTTATCACTTGATTGAAGCCTATTTCTTTAAAGTAACTTCAAAATTACTTTAAAAGAGGGTATTTCTAACAACGTCCTTTTTTAGCTTGTCCTGGTGGGCAAAAGCCTCCTGGATGTCCGTAATATGGTGAATCAGGGTCAATCACAATACTACCTTCAGGTGTATGGACCGCACAGGCTGATAGTGACATTGTGAAAATTGCTGCGGCACAAAGAAGTAAAGTTTTCATCTTGTTCTCACTTTTTTATCATTCTCACTTGTACTATAAAAACATTTTGATTATTTTTCGATCTAATTTTGGTTAAAAAATATCTTTAATAAGTCGAATTAAGTAGAAATTAAGGAGACCGTAAAATAGTCCGAAATCCAACATGTGTTGCAGCTAAATCAAAATCTTGTGGATAACGGCTACTGCTACGATAACGTGAACAATAAT
Source organism: Acinetobacter sp. LT1 (assembly GCF_059800965.1). Lineage (NCBI taxonomy): Bacteria > Pseudomonadati > Pseudomonadota > Gammaproteobacteria > Moraxellales > Moraxellaceae > Acinetobacter > Acinetobacter sp. LT1. The sequence continues at coordinate 118,951 of NZ_JBBAXE010000006.1, read as the reverse complement.
TTTGTGCACAAAGAAAAGATCCACCTTTAATTACATATTGAGTGCTGGTGATTTGTTGTTGACGTAAATCAGAATAATTTCCCATATGCTGGTCATGAGCGCCTTGATAAGGAGAAGATGTCCATTCCCATACATTTCCAATCATATCAAATAGTTTGAAATTATTTGCCGTAAAACATCCAACGGGTGCAACACCTTTAAAGTGATCTTGATTTAGGTTTTGAAAAGGGAATTCACCTTGCCAGTAATTTGCTTGTGGATGTTGATGTTCATCAGTAGGAGCCTGATGTAAAGGTGTATCAGTCTTTGAATTGGCTTTAGCTGCATATTCCCATTCTAGTTCTGTTGGTAAATCACGTCCTAGCCACACTGCATAATGTTCAGCATCATTTTTACTCACATACCTTACAGGCTCATTAGGATTGGCTATGGGAGCATTACTGCCGTTTGGCGTTTTCCACGTATATCCAGATTTTAGTTGCCACCATTGCTGTGGATGATCAGGATCTGGTGAAAAAACAGCAGCCTGTTTTTGTTTTTCGGCATCTGTAATATAGCCAGTTGCTTTTACAAAACTTGCAAATTGAGCGACCGTAACTTCAGTTTGGTCAATCCAAAATCCTTTGACTTCACGCTTTTTTTTCCCAAAATTAAGTTCATCGGGATAGGCATTTTCAGAACCAAAGTTAAAATCTCCATCGGCAATTAAAACCATTCCTGCTGTAGGCTGTTTGAGCCAACCCTGAGGCAGACCAGTATAGTTTTGACACTTTTCAATAGATCCTAAATCAGCTAAAGATGTTTGCTGTTGCGTCGAAGATGTAGGTTCAGAAACTTTTGAAGATTGGCTACAGCCCGTCATAATAGACAGGCTGATTGTGGTGACTAAAAAAGGTTTCAATTTCATTTGGCGTTATATTCCTGCACACCATTTTTTTCAGTATATTTTTGATAGACCGATAAAAGTTCTTGAACTTTTGCAGGATAAAGCTGAGCAACGTTTTGTCTTTCACCGCGATCTAATTTAATGTTGTATAGCTCCCAAGTCCCTGTGCCTAATTCAGGTCGTCCTTGAAGTGCGATTTTCCATTCACCTTGTTTTGCATATTTGCTGCCATGTAACTCATCGGCAAAGCTAAAATTTGCAGGACGAATAGTATCGGTTTTGTTTTCAAGCAAAGGTTTCCATGAAATCCCAGATGGTGTATTAATGGCTCGGCCATTATATTGGCCTTGAGGTACTGGAATATGAGCATATTCTAGTAAGGTAGGGAAAACATCGAGTACAGATGCAAAGCTATGATTTGTCTCTTCCGCTTTTTTCTGATTTGGTAATTTCACAATAGCAGGGGCAGTCGTTGCACCTTCGCCCGCCGTATCTTTCCATAAGTGGAAAGGTGCCGCACTGACTTCGGCCCAACGTGGCCCAATATAGTGATATGAAGTAGGTGTACCCACATTTGCTACTGAGTTATCAAAACCAGATTCACTGCCATATCCGCCACGTACAAAACCTTCTGCACCATTGTCTGAAACAAAGAAAATTAAAGTATTGTCATAAAGATTATTTTGTTTGAGATATTGAATAATGCGGCCGACATTGGCATCAAGATTTTCTACCATACCCGCATAGATTTCCATCTTACGAGCTTCTAGTGCCTTTTGTTCGGCTGTTAACTCATCCCATTTCCCATATTTTTGTGGAGCATTTTGAGTTGCAATTGGTTCTGCTGCATCAAAGTTTGCAGGAATAATTCCAAGCTGTTTTTGTCTAGCAATGCGGGCATTACGAATTGCATCGTAACCTACATCATAAACTCCGCGATATTTTTCACGATATTCGGCTGGGGCTTGAATTGGCCAGTGAGGTGCCGTGTAGGCAGCATAAGCAAAGAATGGTTTGCCACTATTTTTGCCTGAATCTAAGTAGCTCAGTAATTTGTCGGTAAAATAGTTGGTAGAGAAAAAGTCATCAGGCAATGCCGAAATAGGAATAATTTGTCCATCTTCTGTATAAGTTGAATTTCGTTTAAAGGCACTTGGAGCTTGTTTAAAATGATGATCTAAACCTTGTAATAAGGTAAATGAATGATCAAAACCTTTAGCATGTGCATTGCTTTCAGGGGTTAAGCCTAAATGCCATTTACCACTAATATACGTGCGGTAACCATTGTCTTTAAGTACTTGTGCAATCGATAAAGAACGTTCGTTTAAATAGCCCTCATAACCTGGTTGTCCTTTCAAATGCTCTGGTGTGAGTTCAGCCATTGCACCAATACCAGCTAAATGGTGATCAGTACCGGAAATAAGTTGAGAGCGTGTTGGCGAACAGGTCGGGGCAGTATGATAATCCGTTAAAAGTCGACCTTCTTGAGCCAGATTATCAATATTAGGGGTGTGAATTTCGCCACCAAAAGCCCCTAAATCTGAATAGCCTAAGTCATCAGCCATAATAAATAAGATATTGGGTTGCTTAGGCGTGCTTACGACATTTTCTTGATTATCGTTGTCATTACATCCAGCCAGAGATAAGCTAAATAAGGCAATAGAAAGGCTAGATAAAATTGCTCTGTACTTCATTGTATCATCTGAATTATTAAAAGAATTGGCATGAGTTTAATCAGATGGTTTTTGCAAACAAAACAACGAATTGATCAAAGAAAATCAGAAAAAAGACTGAGAATTTATGCAGATAAATAAATCAGAAAAAAAGAAAAGCCCATAACGGGCTTTTCTTTGATTTATATCGTTTAGAAAGGAAGACGGGTAAGCTGGTCTAAGAAATGTGGAATAACTTTAGGTTCAAGTAAAATGGTTACGATGATTCCGTAAGCTGCACCCCATAAATGAGCACTATGGTTAATATGACTATTACCACGTTTACCAGCCCAAATACTGTACGCCACATATAAAATAGCAAAAATAATAGCGGGTACAGGAATGAAGAATACAAAAATCAGCTTCCATGGCTGAAACAGAATATAAGCAAATAAAACCGCTGAAACAGCACCTGAAGCACCTAGGCTGGCCCAGTTCGCATCATTTTTATGTTGTAAATAGCTTGGCAAAATTGCAAAGATTAAGCCACCTAAATAGAACAACACAAAACCCATGTCATAGAAATATTGGCGGTAAAAACTTTCAATGATACTGCCAAAGAAAAACAGGGTAATCATGTTGAACAGTAAATGTGTTCCGTCGGCATGGATAAAGCCATGAGTAATGAATCGATCAATTTGTCCACGTTGCATTGCAGGCGGCCAAAAAATCAATCGGTTCATTACATTTTGATTGCTAAAAGCAAGTAAAGAGATAATGACCGTAATAATAATAAGAGTAACTGTATGGTTAAACGGCAAATGCAACATAAGAAATATTTAAAAAATGATCAATACTGAGCTCAATAATGCCATTAAAAACTTAAGTTGAAACCCTGTTGTGTATAAATCCGACAAATTTAGTTGATTTTTTTTAAATCCACCTCATCTTCGGTTAATATAAAGGCATCAGCTTGAGGAATATTGTTATGTCGACTGAGAACACCAACACTGCTGTTGCAGAAGAAATTCCAAACCTTTTGATTACACCATCTGCACAAGAGTATTTGCACGATTTACTAACGAAGCAAAATACTCCGGGAATTGGCGTTCGAATTTTTGTTGAGCATCCGGGTACGCCACGTGCGGAATGCTGTATGGCATATAGTGCGCCAGAAGAAGTGATCCCAACGGATTATAAACAGGACTATCCTGATTTTCCTGCATATATTGATGCGCCATCTATTCCTTATCTTTTAGATGCCGTAATCGATTACAACAAGGACCGTTTTGGTGGTCAGCTCACTTTCCGTGCTCCAAACTCTAAAGTTCCACGTGTTGGTCCAGATGCTTCGATTGAAGAACGTATTACTTACATTCTTCAGGCAGAAATTAACCCAGGTCTTGCAGGGCATGGCGGAAATTGTAGCTTGGTAGAAGTACAAGATGACCCAGAACACGGTTTAACTGCTGTATTGAAATTTGGTGGTGGTTGCCAAGGTTGTTCTGCAATCGATGTTACCTTGAAACAAGGTGTAGAAACTACTTTAAGAGAGAACATTCCTGAGCTTCAACGTGTGGTTGACCAAACAGACCATACACAAGCTGAAGGTGCTTACTTCAAATAATTAAATTATTTGAAAAGTAAAATAAAAAAGCCTCGCAATGAGGTTTTTTTATTATTCAATATAAATAATGATAATTACTATCAATATCATTTGTAATTTTATTTATCTTTGTTACAATGCGGAACTGAAAATGAGAGATGTTTAATAAATCAATATATTGGGAATACTTATGTCGAAGCGTATTATCCAGTCAGTGCTTTCTGTTTCAGTACTGGCAAGTATGATGTCTATGGCTTATGCTGCACAAAATGAGCAAGAACAAGCTGAAAAAGCATTAGAAAAGCCTGCTGAACCTGTGAAATTGGAAACAATTTTTGTAACAGCTGAAGAGCAGGTGAAGCAGTCGCTCGGCGTATCAGTAATCACCCAAGAAGATTTAGAAAAACTACCAGTTCGTAATGATATTTCTGATTATGTGCGCCGTATGCCTGGTGTCAATTTAACAGGTAACAGCGCAACAGGGCAGCGTGGCAATAATAGACAAATTGATATCCGTGGAATGGGGCCTGAAAACACGCTTATTTTAGTAGATGGAAAACCAATTAACTCTCGTAATTCAGTTCGTTATGGCTGGAAAGGAGAGCGTGATACACGAGGTGACTCAAACTGGGTGCCAGCAGAAGCAATCGAGTCGATTGAGGTTTTACGTGGACCGGCAGCAGCTCGTTATGGCTCTGGTGCGGCAGGTGGTGTGGTTAACATCATTACTAAAAAAGTGACTAATGAAACCCATGGCTCAGTAGAGTTTTATACATCGCAACCTGAAGACTCTAAAGAAGGTGCATCAAATCGTGTTGGTTTTAAGGTAAGTGGGCCACTGATCAAAGACGTTTTGTCTTATCGTTTATATGGTAATTACAATAAAACAGAAGCTGACGATGTTGATATTAATAAATCAATTGGTAGTACCGCAGCTGGGCGTGAAGGCGTTAAAAATAAAGATATTTCAGGTCGTTTAGCTTGGCAGGCAACAGATCAGCAAACTGTTTTGCTTGATGTTTCTTCTAGCAAACAAGGTAATATTTATTCTGGTGACTCTCAGTTAAATGCAAATGCTGAGGCGGATGCGATTCTTTCAGAACTTATTGGTAAAGAAACCAATACTATGTACCGTGATAGCTATGCATTAACACATGAGGGGGATTGGTCTTGGGGTAAGAGTAAGCTCGTTGCTCAATATGACAAAACGCATAATAAACGCCTTCCAGAAGGCCTGGGCGGTAGCACAGAAGGAAAAATTAATAACCTTGATGATAAAGCCACTTCACGTTTAGAAACTCTTCGATTTAATGGTGAAGCCAATATTCCTTTTGAATATTATGTACCGCATGTATTAACACTTGGTACCGAATGGGTTGAAGACAGATTTAAAGATAATGTGTCGACAAATCAAGGGAAAGACAGTAGTGGTTCAGGTTATGGCGATCAATTGGCTAAAGGCGATCGTAGTAAAATGGAATCACGTATTGCTTCTGCATATATCGAAGATAACTTGAAACTCACAGACAGTACAGATGTCGTGTTAGGCCTGCGTTTTGATGACCATAGTAAATCTGGTTCTAACTGGAGCCCAAGCTTAAATATTACCCAAAGACTTAACGATTATTTCACTTTAAAAGGTGGGGTAGCAAAAGCTTATAAAGCACCGAATATGTATCAAAATGCCGAAGGGTATTTATTAAGTACAAATGGCAATGGTTGTCCGGCCAATATTGATTCACGTTGCCTGTTGCAGGGTAATGGTGACTTAAAACCAGAAACTTCGGTTAACAAAGAGCTCGGTATCCAGTTCCAAAAAGACATCGTGAATGCGAGCTTAACTTGGTTCCGCAATGACTATAAAGATAAAATTGTGGCTGGTACAAACGTTGTTGGAACAGTTGATGGTTCAAGCACGAATGCAAATACAGGAGCTGTGACCAATACTAAGTGGAATATCTTACGTTGGGAAAATACGCCTAAAGCATTAATTCAAGGTTTTGAAGGAAGCTTAGGATTAGATTTCGGTGATATCCGCTGGACTAACAACTTTACGTATATGATGGACTCAAAAGATAAACAAACAGGTAATCCATTATCTTTAGTTCCAATCTATACAATTAACTCAATTTTTGATTATGACATCACAGATCAGTTAGATGTAAATTTTGTATTTACTCAATATGGTCGTCAAAAATCACGTCAGTTTGCAGAAAGTAGAATCGAATCTGGTATTGGTTCAGGTGGAGCAAATTCTGCGCTTAAGCCAAGTACTGTAAAAAGTTATAGTACCGCTGGAATTAATCTCGGTTATAAATTTTCAGACAATATAAGTACGCGTGTTGGTGTAAGTAACTTGTTTGATAAACAAATTTTAAGAGATAGTAATTCAATCAGCCAAACTTATAATGAACCAGGTCGAGCTTATTACGCTTCTTTAAAATATTCTTTCTAATCAATATAAATAACAAAGGCGCTCTAAGCGCCTTTGTTATTTAAAATATCTAATGCTTTTTCAGAATAATAAAACTTCTCTAAGTACACACGGGCACGACGTCTTAAATGTCCTGTTGTAATTAACTGCTGTAATACAGGCACAAGTAACGTGGTCAGCTCATGTTGCACTAAGCTTTCATCGATATTGAGGTCACGAAGCAATAAATCAAAACTACGCTCCTGATTACGTACATACCAAGTATAAATACCATCATGTACTTGCTGTTTTAGATAATCAGTTTGGCGAATGTGGTCCCAGATTTCATGTCCTAGGCCAACCGTTTTTGATAAGTCTTGAGTTTCTACATAATTTTTTAAAACAGAAAGTGGCATAGTTTTAACTTTATGCCAAACATTTGCCTGAAAATGGTAGAGCTTATCATTGTCAAAATGTTGGTTTAAAACACGCTCACTCATTTGGCTGAGTTTTAAAATATTCTTTTGCAAATAATGATTAATCGTATCGTCCAGATTTGAATCGGTTACTGTTTCTAAAACAGATTTTCCCATTTTCATAAAACGACCTACACCTGGTACACGCTTTGACATTGATTCATCTAAATAATCATGCATTGTTTGCTGAATCAGTTGCGTGAGCAGGGCCGAAAAAGCAGGATTATTCACAATCGTTTTAATCAGTTTTTTACGGTGCTCTTCTTTACTTGCAACGTATTGTGCAATTCGGTCAATCGTTAAAACAGGAATAACATCTTCAACAGTTGCGGTTTCATTTGCAGGATGAATCAATGCAAACCGAATATGCTCAGCAATTTGTTCAATCAGGAAATCAGAAGCAGGCGTATCTAAAATCTGCTTTTGAATGAGCTGTTGAATTTGTTCAAAAGTCCACAGATGTTGTAATTGCCGACTCCCCAACCAATGATAAAATTGCTCAAACTCTTGCTGGATCACCTGAGTCTGAGCAAATTGCTCATCTAAAAAATCTAGATGAGCTTCAATAAGTTTTTCAATAAGTGGTTGGGTAGACATAAGGTCTCACAAGTCCGAAGTTTTATTTAAGGTGTGGTCGTTTTTGACGACTGATTTGTTTCTACTTTAAGTAAAAACGGTAGATATTGTTGCTTAACCAACTGTTCAGCTTCCAATATTGGCATATGACCTACATTTTCTAGAATAACTGGAGGCTGAGCATTCTTTAAAAGTCGTTTTAGTTCACTTGCTACTTCGACATTAATAATCTTATCTTGTTTGCCCCATAGAATGAGCGTCGGTGCATCAATCGTTTTGGTAAGTACCGCAAATGAATCTGGTGTATAGACTTTATTAAGTGCAATCAATTGATCAACCAGTTTTTGTGTTTGAGGCGCCTGATCAATCATCAACTTTTCTTGAGCTTGAAGAAACTCTTTAGGAATAAATGGAGGATTAAACATGGTTTGTTTTAATAAATAATTAAAGTCACCTTTTTTAGACACTAACAGTTGTTTGAGGTAAGCAGGATCTTTTAAATAAATTGTATTGGCTGAGCGAAAAATACCGCCGCTATCTACTAAAAATAAACTTTTGGTTTCAAATGGATACTGTCCAGCATAGAGTAGGGCAATAGATCCGCCGAGTGAGTGCCCAGCAATATGAATTGGACCTTTTAAATTTGCAGCCTCAACAAAGCGACGTAATTTTTCAGCAAGATTTGGTACTGAATAATCGAAGTCTTGGGAAACGATAGTTTCACCACTACCCGGTAAATCAGGAATAATGACATGGTAATTTGTAGTGAGATAACGAGCCACTCGGTTCCAGTTATCACGGCTACCCGCTAGGCCATGAATAAGGAGTAAAGTCGGTTTTGTTGTAGAGCCGCCTTCGCTATATGACCAAGTCACATCACCGACTTTTAAGCTTTTACTTTGTAGACCTGCCCAGCTACGTTCTTGCTGTAACACATTCTGGAATGTCACATCAATATTATCGGCTGCCTGTGTTTGAGAAATACTCATCACTGACAATACGCTACAAGCCAAAGTCAGGGCGGTAGCAGTTTTTTTCATAGAGGCCATAATTGATGTGGACAGCCTTGTCATAGATTTCATCCTTGAAGCTTGAGCGAGTTTGAAAAATTATTGAAAAACTTTGCCAATGAGTCATTTGCCAAATGTTTAGAATGAAGAAAATTATAGTCAATCCGAGAACCAAAGTATGTCTATTTTTTCACTAAACAGTAGCGAATATGCAGTGAGCTCTACATTAAAGCAGGTTAAGTATTTTTAAATTTTTTCATAGAAAAGGATTTATTTTTTGTCAGTGACATTCAAATTTTGACACATTAAAATGATTTCCAACCTTGAAAAAACAATGGAAATATAAAATGCCTACTGCGCAAGAAGTTTTAGATCGTCTGAAAGCCGGTAATCAACGATTTGTAAATGGAAATACTTCCCTTGCAAAAACCTTATCTCATCAAGAACGCGCTGAAATGGCAAAGGATCAAAATCCGTTTGCAATTGTACTTGGCTGCTCAGATTCTCGTGTTCCAGCAGAGATGGTATTTGACCAAGGTCTTGGTGACTTATTCGTAATTCGTGTAGCTGGTAATGTGGTTGCACCTTCACAAGTCGGTAGTGTTGAGTTCGCAGCAGAGCGTTATGACTGTCCAGTTGTAGTTGTATTAGGACACAGCCATTGTGGTGCGATTCAAGCAACAATTGATACGTTAATGAATCCTGATCACCCGCCATCATCTAACCTAATGTCGATTGTGAACCGCGTTCGTCCATCAGTTGAAATTTTAATGCAGACTGATTTAAAAAATGATTTGAAAAAACTTTCATGTCATGCGGTACGTTCAAACGTTTTTGCTTCTGTAAATCAATTACGCCATGGTTCAGCGGTGTTAGAGAGCCTGATTGCAAAAGGTGAATTAATTGTTGTCGGTGCAGAATATTCACTCGAAACTGGTGAAGTTACTTTTTTTGATTTCTGATCATATTAAAAAGAATGCTTAAATATTAAAGGTGCCTATAAGGCACCTTTAATATATGGGTAAGCTAAATTAAGTAGTTTTGACTGCGCTTGTACATTGGGATGAATTAAATCATTTTGCATAAGCTGTTTTTGACCAGCAACACCATCTAGAAAAAACGGTAGTAGTTTCACCTGATATTTTTGACTTACAACTTTATAATTATTTTCAAAAGCTTTGCTATACGCAGCCCCATAATTTGGCGGAATCTTCATGCCAAAAAGAATAACTTTGGCTTTTTGTTTCTGGCTTAATTGAATGAGCTGATCCAGATTCTTTTGAATCATTTGAGGTGGTTGACCACGCAAGCCGTCATTTCCACCTAATTCAATCACGACCACATTCGGCTTATAGGTCTGTAATAACTTAGGTAATCGGGCTAAAGCGCCGCTTGTTGTTTCTCCACTAACACTTGCATTGACCACTTTGTGTTGTTTGGGATACTGTTGGTCTAAGCGTTTTTGCAGTAATTGTACCCAACCTTGTTTGGGATCAATTCCGTAACCGGCACTAATACTATCTCCTAAAATTAAAATAGTTTTCGCCGATACAAGCATAGGCAACATACTTAATGAGATGAGCATGATGCTTTTAGAACCAATCAAAAAAGATTTAGACATTTGTACTTCGACCCTGATTCTGAATACATAGGACTTTTCACATCATGCCACAACCCATCATTGCTGCCCATCAAGTTACACAAACTATTCAGATTAACCAAAATCAGTTTACGATTTTAAAAGATATTGATTTAGAGATTTTTGAAGGGGAACAGGTAGCAATTACGGGACGTTCCGGCTCAGGTAAATCAACCTTACTAGGAATTTTGGCGACTTTAGATCAACCGTCTGAAGGAGAAGTCTGGTTGTGTGGTCAAGCTGTTCATCAGTTAACAGAGGAACAACGTGCCCAAATCAGAATGCAGCATATTGGTTTTGTATTTCAGTCTTTTCAACTTCTGCCTCAGTTGAGTGCGCTTGAAAATGTGATGTTACCTTTACGATTACGTAAAGACTTTGGTTATAAAACAGCTGAGAAAAAAGCTTTAGATTGGTTGCATCGAGTAGGGCTGAGCCGTCAAGTTGAACAAACGCCTAAAGTCTTATCTGGTGGCGAGCAGCAGCGTGTAGCCATTGCACGAGCTCTCATTGCAGAACCACAAATTATTTTTGCAGATGAACCGACTGGAAACCTAGATGGTCAGACGGCACAAGAAATTGAAAGCTTACTCTTTGACTTAAACCGAGAGTTAGGTACGACTCTGATTTTGGTGACCCATGATCGTAATTTAGCAACCCTTTGTCAGCGTCATGTTGAGTTAGATGATGGCCGACTAAAGACAGTACAGGGTGGTTAAGCTATGCGTAATCTTCTCAAACCACTTTTGCTACAGAGTTTTCGTACGGGTGGATTATATCTACTCATTATTGCTTTATCGCTTGCGATTAGCGCAACGACAGCCCTGAAATTTAGTAACGATCAAGTTAAAAATGCAGTAAGTCTGCAAGCTTCACAAATGCTGGGTGCTGATTTAGTTCTGTCGAATAACGAACCTATCGAACAGCAGTGGAAAAAGAAAGCTGAACAGCTTGGTTTAAAGCAAACTAATGTCACTATATTTAGCTCGATGGCACATACCCAAGATCAGTTTGTCATGGTGAATGTAAAGGCAATTGAGCTTTTATTTCCACTTAGAGGGCAGTTAGAAATTGAACCAAGCGCTAAAGCAATTCAATCTGGTGAGGTTTGGCTAAGTCAAAGAGCAGCCGATTTACTTAAAGTAAAGCTAGGAGATACTGTTTCTATTGCTGATGGTACCTTCCGTTTTAGTGGCGTGATTGTGCGTGATTCAAATCAGGAACTCGGTTTTTCAGGCTTTTCGCCAACCGTTATTATTCATCAAGCCGATATTGCTAAGACGCATGCGATTCAAACAGGGAGCAGAATTGACTATCGTTTATTAATGGCAGGTAGCCCTGAACAGGTTCAGTCATTTTCAAAGCAATTTAAGCAACAGCATCAACCTTCTAAAGATGTAGATGAAACGGCTGGCTTGCGTTTACGTGATGCAAGTGAATCGAACAGTAGGTTATTACGTCCGCTTGAAAATTTAGATACCTTTTTGCAATTGGCCAATATTTTAACGATTTTGTTGTGTGGTATTGCCATCGCTTTAACGAGTCAAAGATATGTTCAACAAAACCAAGATCACATTGCACTTATTAGATGTTTAGGTGCCAGTAAGTTCCAAATCTTGTGGGCATATATTGGATTGCTTTGTATTGTCAGTGCGATTTCAATTGTGCTAGGAAGCCTATTAGGTTTAATCATGGGGTTTGGTCTGCTGCAACTTATGCTGCAATTGATTCCTCAATTAGAGTTAAGTTTTTCGGTTGTACCTCTTTTAATCGGGCCTTTACCAATTGCGATTTTTACCAGCGTGATTGTGCTGCTTGGTTTTATTTTGCCAAGCATTTGGGAGCTTTTAAATACACCTCCAATTCGTGTTATTCGGGAGCAAGCCAAATCTCGCAAATCTTTATTCTTCATGTTTTTTGCAGGAAACACTAGCCTAGTTGTTTTTAGTTTGGTGTTGAGTGAAAACTTAATACTCAGCATTCTGGTTTTAGCGGCAATTATTGTTCTTTGTATTTTGCTTTACACCGTTGTTTGGCTATTGCTTCGTAGCTTAAAAAAGCTGAAAAATCGATTGTCTTTTTATATTCGTTCGCCATCACAAAGCGCCTTACAAATTACCACATTGGCTTTAGGCTTAAGCCTCATTACGGTACTCAGTGTATTAAGAACAGATTTATTAGAGCGTTGGCAGCAACAACTTCCAGAAGGGACACCGAATCAATTTGTTTATGGATTACCTCCATTTGATTTAAAAGCATTTGAGCAACAATTAAAGCAGAATGGCTGGCAAAGCACGCCGTTATATCCAAATATTCGTGGCCGACTAGTAGCAAAGAATGATGTACCTTTTTCGGAAGAAGCCATAAAACAAAATAACTCTTTGCGCCGTGAATTGAATTTAACACAATCAAATCAATTACCGAATGACAACGCAATTACAAATGGTCAAGCCCAGTTTAATGGCATTGGGCAAGTTTCAGTCGAAAGTAAAACTGCCGAAAGTTTAGGAATCCAAATTGGAGATAAGCTTACTTTTAGTTTGCCCGAAGGCAACTTACAGGCCAAAGTGGTAAATTTCCGAAGTGTCGAGTGGGAAAGCTTTAGCCCTAACTTTTTCTTTATTTTTTCCCCTAAAACTTTAGATGAAAATGCTGGAAGTTATTTAGGTAGTTTCTATGTGCCTAAGCAAGATCAATCTAAAATGATCAATATTATTCAGCAGTTCTCAAATACCGTATTTATTGATGTTGACCGGATTTTAGATGAAGTAAAACGCTTAATGAATGTTCTAGTCAAAATAGTAACTGTTCTAGCGGCATTAGTTGGTTTTTCTGGAATACTCGTTTTAATTGCTTGTCTAAATTTATTAATGGATGAGCGACGCCGTGAAGTTGCTTTGTTACGTTCATTTGGTTTATCTAAAAATAAAATGAAGCAAATGCTCAGTTTTGAGATTGGGTTTTTAGGTCTGTTAGCAGGCATAGTTGCCTGCTGTTTTGCAGAAGTGATTAGTGCGATCGCGAGCTATAAAATGAATATGGCAATACAGTGGCATATTGAAATATGGCTGATTTTACCTCTTGGCATGATGCTGGTTTGTGCCTTGATTGGTCGTTATCGACTAGGTTATCTCTGTAATTTACCGCCTTTACAGAGTTTAAGAGAATTAAACCAATTGTAGTTTAAGGAATAATGTCAGGGTTCTGGATGATGATTTCATGCCATAGTGGAAGTAACGGTGAGTTGATTTGTACACAGTACATATAAAAACCACCTGTAATGATTACTGCTCCTAATAAACCTAAAATTTTAAGTATAGTTTTTAACTTGCTGACATAGCTTAAGTACCACATCAGTGCAAGAAATGCTCCAATAATCATGCCGCCAATATGCGCGGCATTATTAATACCAGTTGCGACAAAACCAAAAATAAGGTTGATGGCCATAACCATTAATAAAGCTTTTTTATCGAGTATGTAGGCTTGATGCGGCAGCGGGGGAAATAGAGAAAGTACTGTTAACGCAGCACCTAATCCCATCACGGCACCCGAAGCACCTGCACTGACATGAGGAAGTAAACTTTGATCGAAATGTTGCAGTAATTCATGCCCATTTTGAATGGTCATATAGCTACTAAGAAGGCTACCAAATAAGCCAGCAAGTAAATAAAGGCTTATAAAATAGAAGCGACCAAATAGAGACTCTGCAACATTACCGAAAATATAGAGGGCCCACATGTTAAGCATGAGGTGAACAAGACCAAAATGAAAAAACATGCTGGTAAATAAGCGTTCAGGCTGCCCAGTAAAAGTAAGTGGTGTAAAATCTGCACCCCAATGAATAGCATCTTTCATGGCTGGGTCGCTAATATCGACACCAGTTGCAATTTGCCAAACAAACAAACCTACGTTAATCAAGATCAATAAGGCGGTCAGCCACCAAGTTTGTACATTGAGTTTACGATTAATGTGCGGAGGCTGATATTGAGTCATGCTATGCTTTTGTTATATATGAACATGCTTAACAGCTTAACATGAAAAAAGTTGAATACAGGAGATCAGGACGAACATGAAAGCTTTTATTGTTCGCGTGTTGTTAATTTTTATAGGGGCAATTCTCCTTATTCAGCTTTGGATTTTCTCAAGTTTAGTTTGGTGGCGTACACATGAAGTTGATACCACCATGTTTATGCGAATTGATTATTGGTCAGATACCTCAGAGCCGATTATTCATGAATGGCTTGACTATGATGATATTAGCGACAATTTCAAGCATGCGATTTTAGCTGGGGAAGATGCAAAATTTATTCATCACCATGGTTTTGACTGGGATGGCATTCGTTTTGCTCTAGAGCGGAATAATGAAGAAGGCGAAGTAGTTGCTGGTGGTTCTACTGTGTCTCAACAATTGGCAAAGAACTTGTTTTTATACAATAAGCGTTCGTTTATTCGTAAAGGCCAAGAAACTATCGCAACTTGGATGATGGAGCGGATGTGGTCAAAACGCCGAATTCTTGAGGTGTATATGAACTCTGTTGAATTTGGCAAAAATCGATATGGTGTAGAAGCAGCCGCACAATATTATTATGGTAAAAGTGCGAGAAGCTTAACGCGCGAACAAGCTGCTTTTTTGGCCGCATTATTGCCTGATCCGAAATATTATCAAGATCACCGCAACGATCGTAAACTACAATATAGAAAACGCGTTATCCTACGTTATATGAATAGTACCCAGATTCCTGAATAATGATGTTTTAAAGATGTGTAAATTTTTTAGTTTTTACCAAATTGTCATATTTTTGCAGCATACTGTTTTATAGAGATTTTGGCTGGATAGAGAATTGAGTTAGACATGAATACAGCGATTACACCAACGACCCCAACAGAATATAGTTATAATGACCGTTATATAAATCGTGAATTGTCTATTCTTGACTTCCATTTGCGTGTATTGGAGCAAGCGGTAGACCCTTTACATCCATTACTTGAGCGAATGAATTTCTTGCTCATTTTTTCACGTAATCTAGACGAGTTTTTCGAAATTCGTGTTGCAGGGGTGATGGAGCAATTTTCTCTGGGCAATGAGAGTCGTAGCCCTGATGGTTTGACGCCAAGACAAGTCTTACAAAAAATCTCTGAAACTGCTCACGCTGCGATTGAACGTCAATATCGTATTTTAAATGAAGAAATCTTACCTAAGTTACGTGAAGAAGACATTTGCTTCCTCCGTCGTGGTGAACTAACACCAGCGCAATCAGCTTGGATTAAGAAGTATTTTCAAGAACAAGTTGCACCTGTATTAACCCCAATTAGCTTAGATCCAGCGCATCCGTTCCCACGTCTCGTCAATAAGAGCTTAAACTTTATTATTACCTTAGAAGGTAAAGATGCTTTTGGCCGTCAAATTGATTTAGCTGTGGTTCCAGCCCCACGTTCATTACCTCGCGTTGTACGACTGCCAGATGAGTTAACAGGTGGTAAAGAACATCACGTCATGCTATCTGCAATTATTCATGAACATGTGTCCGATTTATTCCCTGGAATGACAGCAACGGGATGCTATCAATTCCGTGTTACACGTAATGCAGACTTGGCATTAAATGAAGATGTTGAAGATTTAGCAAAAGCTTTAAAAGGTGAATTAAGTTCTCGACGTTTTGGCCGTGCTGTTCGCTTAGAAGTAACTCATAACTGTCCGCAGCATATTTACGAGTACTTATTAGAAGAATTTGATTTAACCGATGAGCAATTATACAAAGTTGATGGCCCTGTAAACTTGGCTCGTCTGGTTTCAAATTTTAAACGCCCTCATTTGCGTTATGACTCACATACGCCGGTTGTACCTAAAGTGTTTAAAAAGACCGAGAGCATTTTCTCTGCAATGCAGAAGCAAGATATTTTGCTTCATCATCCGTTTGAATCTTTCGCTCCCGTGATTCAGCTACTTCGTGAAGCTGCTCGCGATCCACAAGTATTGGCAATTAAGCAGACGCTTTACCGTAGTGGTACTGACTCTGAAATTGTACAGATTTTGGCGGAAGCTGCGCGTAATGGAAAAGAAGTGACCGCGGTTATTGAATTACGTGCCCGCTTTGATGAAGAATCAAATATTGAAGTGGCTAACGTTTTACAAGAAGCAGGGGCTGTGGTTGTTTACGGTATTGTTGGTTATAAAACTCACGCCAAAATGATTATGGTGGTACGTCGTGAAAATAACAAACTTGTGCGTTACGTTCATTTAGGCACTGGTAACTACCATGCAATGAATGCTCGAATTTATACCGATTATGGTCTCATGACGACCGATAAAGATCTCTGTGAAGACGTGCATCGTATCTTCCAAGAACTAACAGGTATGGGCAAAATGGCGAAATTGAAAAAGCTATTACATGCACCATTTACCTTACATGCTCAGCTCATCAACTTTATTGATGAAGAAATTGCCAATGCTAAGGCAGGGCGTAAAGCTCAAATTATTGTGAAAGTGAATGCTTTAACGGAAGTTCAATTGATCAATAAATTATATGAAGCATCTCAAGCGGGTGTTCAGATTGATCTGATTATTCGTTCTATTTGCTGTTTACGTCCAGGTTTGCCTAACTTATCAGAAAATATTCGTGTACGTTCAATTGTAGGACGTTTCCTTGAACATACTCGCGTTTATTACTTCAGCAATAATGGTGATGCACGTATTTACTGCTCAAGCGCAGACTGGATGGATCGTAATTTATTTAACCGTGTTGAAGCATGTTTCCCTGTGGAAGATCCTGCATTGAAAAAGCGTATTTATCAACAAGGCCTAGTGAACTATTTGCAAGATAACCAGCAAGCTTGGTTGTTACAGTCAGATGGTACGTGGGTGCGTGCTGAGCCAGCAGAGGGTGAAAAATTGCATAATGCTCAAAGAGCACTATTAGAAATGATTAAATAATAAGTTTTAAATTTAATTAAAAAAGCCGACAAAATGTCGGCTTTTTTAATTCACTGAAATTCAAAATAATTTAATTAGTTTTTCTAAATGGTTGTTGGGTAAACGATAATAATTTGAAGCACAGCAAGATGTTTTTAAAATATGTGATTATTTTCATAAAACATTGAATTTTATAAATATACAAATCATGTGAAATCTACTTTAATACGCCGCATTAAATATACTTAACTTCGGTAAATGAATAAGATGCAATGCTTTATTAGAAATTTACTTATTAGAATACTTTTGGGGATAATGCCAGTGGCGGCCTACGCAGATCAGAAGTGTTATGGGGATATCATCGTATTTCAAAGGTTTGATGATCAAGCGATATATCCTTATTTTGCGCCCGTTTCCAATGATAAAACTAAAAAGAGTGAGGTAAGGAATAAAACAATAATTATTCAAAAAAGAAAACAAAAACAAGATGAGTTTTTAGCGCAAAAGAAAAATGAGGAAGTTCACACAAAAGAAGAAAAGAAAAATTCTGAAAATAAAAAACAACTTGATGCTGCGATTGCTAAAGAAATTTTAGAAAATGGTGAAAAAAAGTGGATGGTACAGGTTGCACTAGCAGCTAATCAAAATAAAGCAAATAAGATTCAGTCACAGCTTGAGGCAAAAGGCTATAAGGTCGTAACTAGTTCAACCACTAAAGGAATACGAGTCATGATAGATCCAGCCAACGACTATGCTATCGCACAAATTATTAGAGAAAAAATTATTGCTGATAATAGTTTGAATATGCAATCTGCTTGGGTGTTTAAGTGGGCATCCCTTACACCTCAATAAAATAAAAAGGAGTCCGAAGACTCCTTTTTTTATTCATGTAGGTTTGTCGTGATTTTCTGCATAATTTGCAGTAACACGTCGAATTCACTTTGTAGCGGCGTACTTTTACGAGTGACTAGCGCTAAAGTGCGACTCGGGGCATCTTCAATTGGTTTTGCAGTAATTTGATCATTAAACTTGATCATACTGTTATCAATTGCAATTTCTGGTAAAAGGGTAAAACCTAAATCAGAAGAAACCATTTCAACTAAAGTTGGTAAAGAGCTTGCTTTTAAACGGTTGTCGTTTTTACGTTCACCGATAGGGCATGCACTTAAAACGTGGTCACGTAAACAGTGGCCTTCTTCAAGCAAAATTAATCTCGATAAATCAAGATCATCTAGTGAGTTTGCTTGCAAAGCATTTGTATCTTGCTTACTACATACAAGGTACAAATTTTCTTTCGAGATTTCAGCGACTTTTAGGCCTCTAGTATCAAACGGTAGAGCAAGAACAATCATGTCTAGATTACCGTGTTCTAGACGCTCTACAATTTTTTCACTTTGAGCTTCATGCAGATGCAACTGAATTTTAGGTAACTGCTGATGCACTTCATCAAGTAACCGTGTCAGGATAAAAGGTGCAATGGTTGGGATAACGCCCAAATGCAAATCACCTGTTAACGGTTCACTCATTTCACGGCTCAAACGCATTAAATCTTGAGCATCTGCTAGTAATACACGGGCACGAGCAACAACTTGTTCACCCAATGGTGTTAAACGCACATTCTGACGGTCACGCTCTACCAGAACGCCACCTAACAATCGTTCAAGCTCCATGATGCCGCCTGATAACGTCGATTGCGTGACAAAAGAGCGGCGTGCTGCTTCAGTAAAATGCAAAGTTTCCGACAACGTAACTAAATATGATAGCTGTCTTAGTGAGGGTAATGCAGCCATAGTGTCCTAGTATGATGATTTAAAATGATGCGCAAATAAACCGCTAAGCTGAGGAATAAAATGTGCAGGGATATCATGCCCCATTCCATCAATTAATTCAAACTTAGCACCGGAAATTGCTTTTGCTACAGCCTTACCATGACTAGGTGGAAGTAAGCGATCACGAGAGCCATGTAAGACTAACGCGGGTTGCTTAATTTCACGGTCCAGTTGAAGTAAGGAGCCTGTACATAATATTGCTAAAAACTGTTGAAGTACACCAGCAGGATAATAGCTACGTTGATAAAGTTTGCGTGCAGTTTGCATTGCTTCAATCTGGTTGACGTAACCAGGTGAACCAATCAATTGAAATAGTTTTAAACTGTGATTAACAATACCTTCTTCGTCACGTGACTCAGGTTTGCCAATTAAACTCAAAAGCTGTTTCGGAAAAGGAGGGGGTAAAAAAGGCTGATTATTACTTGTAAACATGAGCCCTAATTTCTCAACCTTTTCAGGATATTTTGCTGCAAGAATTTGAGCGATCATCCCGCCCATTGATGCACCAATGACATGTGTCTTAGCCACGCCTAAGCGGTCAATGAGCATTGATACGTCATCTGCCATATCATGCAGAGTATAAGGGGCACCTTGATTACTTAGTCCGAGCGCAAAGCGACCCATCAATTTAACCGTATTTAGCCGTTTACCTTCATGACGTACTTTTGAAGAAAGGCCAATATCACGGTTATCAAAACGAATAACACGAAAACCTTGATCAATGAGTGATTTACAGAAGAAATCCGGCCAGAAAAGCATTTGAGCGCCAAGACCCATAATCAGCAAAATAGTTGGATGTTCCGGTTTTCCACCTACTTCTACATGTAGCTCAATACCATTGCCTAAGTTGACCTTGGTTTCTTGCATGAAGGATGTGTACGGCGAAATGTTAAACTGTAAGGCACTATTCATGTTATTCATTCCTTAAAGGAATACTCACAAAAGAGTATTCCTGATTCAAACCTTATGCTTGGGCTGGAATAAGATCTGGAACAAGCTTTGTTAAAGTTAAGCGTTGTTTACCTGCTGTTGCACCTAACAATACGAAACCACGCAATGTTCCTTCATTGTCAATTGCTTTAGCAAGCATACCATCGTCGAACTCTTCTGTTTCCCAGTTCACTTCTACATCCATTGGAGCTGGTAACACTGTAAGTGGAGCTGCAGGAGTTTTTACTGCAACTGGCATAGCAGGATAGTGCACGGCAGTTTGTTGTCCGCTGAGGGTTTTTGCAAGAGCACGAGCTTGCTGCATAATCGGCATTACATACGGAAGTAGCGTGCCATTTACTTCAGCGCAATCGCCAATCGCATAAATATCGGCTTGATTTGTTTCAAGTAAACTATTGGTAATAATTCCACGGCTTGTTTGAATATCTGCACTTTTAGCAAGTGAAATATTTGGCTGTAAACCAATCGCTGAAAGAACGATGTCGGCTACCAAAGTTTGGCCGTTTGCGAGTGTAATCGCATAATCTTCGCCATTATTAATTTTACTAACTTTTTCAACGGTTGTGCCTAATGCAAATTTAACACCAGCCTCTTCGAGATTTTGCTGGAATGCAGAAGCAATATGACCTGGCAATAAGCGACCTAATGGTTGAGGTGCCAAATCAATGACAGTAATGTCATATTCACTGTGAAGTAAGTCATTGGCGAATTCACAACCAATTAAACCAGCACCTAAAATAACAACACGTTTGTCTTTACGTTGAGCTAGATTTTCACGGAAAGCACGATAGTCAATGAGTGAGTTCACTACATGAATGTCATCGCTGCCATCGCCTGCAATTGCAAGACGAATTGGGTTAGCACCAACAGCTAAAATCAGTTTTGAATAGGGTTGATTCGAAATTACCCCGTCTTTTTCAAGAACAAGCTCATGACGTTCAGCTAAAATTTCTTTTACAAAAGTGAAAGGCTCAATACGCATATTGAGTTGGGTACCCATTTTAGCAGCATCACCTAAAGCAATCTGTTCAGGTGCTTTTTTACCTGCAAATGCATTTGATAATGTTGGTTTTGCATAATTCACTGCATCATCCGCACAAATCATCACAAGTTCTTGCTCTGGGCTAAGCTTACGAAACTCACGTGCTAAGGTATAACCTGCCATGCCTGATCCGATAATGACGATAGGATGCATTTTTCTCTCCAGAGTTAGAATTGTTTATTTAATACGGTGATTGGGAATATTCGTAAAAAAGACCATGTCAATCATGGCCTTTTGCTTTAAATCATTAGATTTCGATCATTTCGAAGTCAGCTTTTGAAACGCCGCAATCAGGGCAAGTCCAGTCATCAGGGATATCTTCCCATTTTGTTCCAGCTGCAATGCCGTCTTGTGGCCAACCCTCTGCTTCATCGTAAATCCATCCACAAACGATACATTGATATTTTTTCATGAGACTCTCCGCACTGATAAGTTTGCTCAAAGCTGCCTTTCAGTAAAACTATTCCATCTATTAATAATGTAACCACGATCCGGTCAATAATAACCAATGTGCCTTTGATCGGATATCAAATTTTTACGCAGTTCTACATTTAATGTAAAGCAAATAACGGAGTTTAATCATTCGTAAGCAAAGATGAATGGCAGGTTAGGACAAATAAGTGGTTTTTTAGGCAAAACTTGAGCATAAATTAATAATAACTAATACATTCTTAACGTTAATTTTAAACTTAATCTTGTTTGTGAAATTATTAAGAGATAAAAAGTTTCTGCTCATTTAAAACATTTATATAATAAGAAAGCTAAATAACAACAAATAAAGATTCAACAGATGTCATCATTAAACGCGAAAATTAAAATTCGGCAGTATAAGAACGGAATAAATCAGGGAAGTTAAGTATGGAAAATTTAGTATACGAAGTAGAAATTGAGGCACCTATAGAAAAAGTATGGGAATTACTTTGGAATAACGAGACATATAATGCTTGGACAAAATTTTTTGCTCCAGATTCCTCAATGCGTACCGATTGGCAAATCGGTGGCAAAACTTATTTCCTAGATGGTGAAGGCAATGGCATGGTTTCCACCATTGAAGAATTGAAAAAGCCGGAAATCTTGATTTTTAAACATTTAGGAATGATTAAGGATGATAAGGAAGATTTAGAAAGTGAAGAAGTTAAAGGCTGGAGTGGTTCTCTAGAAAAATATTTTTTAAGCCAATACGATAATGTAACTACTTTAAAAGTTGAATTAGCCACCTTACCTGAATATATGGGTATGTTGAAAAGTGGCTTCGTTCAAGGTTTTGAGGTGATTAAGAAATTAGCAGAAGAAAAATAGGCAATCGGCATCAATTTAAGCCAAATATTTTTTATAAATTTTCATAATCAAATCATTGATACGAGAAGGGTAGGCCAAACGATGATGTCCGCCTTCAAAGGTTTCAATATTCATGTAGGGTGCAAGTGTTTCTTGAACCTGATACATATCAAGTTGCTCATCTCCTAATTCTAAATAAGCCATTTTAGGATTAGAGAGGGTAAGTTCCTCTTCGGAAAGCTGAGGATAATCAGGTCGAAAACTAGGCGTAAGACTTGGATTTGCCACAATCACAGCTAATTTATGTTGAGCGGCAGTTTTTAAGGCCCAATATCCTCCAAGGCTGTGACCAACCAGTAAATCTGGTTTAATCGTCTGAATAGCCTGATGATAGAAGTACTCAACAGACGCATAACTTAGGTTACGATAATCAACGTCAATACAAAATTTTTCAGGATGTAAAATGGCGTGGAACTTTGTCGATTCACGAGAAGAATCCAAGCCATGTAAAAATAGAATTTTCATTATTTACGACACAATCTCATTGATAAAATAAAAGGCAAAAAGGGCCTTTGAATATCGAGGTTATTTGGATTTTTTTATATTTTACTAAAAGCTTTAAAAAATGATCTTAGCGATTGGTCTAAGTCATTTTGCCTTTAAAAAGTACGGCTCGTTTCCATAAATTGTCTTTTTTCATTTTTGTTTGATTGAAATCATTCGAAAAACTCCTGCAATCTGTTAAGCTATGCCACTTCATTTTTACTTAATCGAGGCAGAGATGACGCAACAAAACGCTCAATCGACTTCTGAACCAACTATTTCCGAAAACGATTTAATTGCACAGCGTCATGCCAAATTAAAGCAAATCCAAGATGTTGCAAAGGAAACTGGAAAGAGTCCTTGGCCAAATACTTTTAAGCGTGAACATTACGCAGCTGATCTACAAGAACAATTTAAAGATCAGTCGAAAGAACAAATTGAAAGCGCTGAGCATGTCTATGTAAAAGTGGCCGGCCGTGTCATGTTAAACCGTGGTTCTTTCATGGTGATTCAAGACATGACAGGTCGTATTCAGTTATATGTTGACCGTAAAGGCTTACCAAAAGATATTCTTGAAACCATTAAAGGTTTAGATCTCGGTGACATTATTGCTGCCGAAGGTTATATCGGACGTTCAGGCAAAGGTGACTTATATGTTCATCTTGAAGGTTTTGAACTTCTTACAAAATCTCTTCGTCCGTTACCAGATAAATTTCATGGCTTAAATGACACAGAAGTTAAGTACCGTAAACGCTACCTTGACTTAATTGTGAATGAAGAAACACGTAAGACTTTTGAAATCCGTGCCAAAGTTGTTGCAGGTATTCGAGCATTCTTAAACAATGAGCGTTTCATGGAAGTTGAAACGCCAATGATGCATGTGATTCCAGGTGGTGCTTCTGCACGTCCATTCGAAACACATCACAATGCTTTGGATATGCCTTTATTCTTACGTATTGCGCCTGAACTTTATTTGAAGCGTTTAGTTGTGGGTGGTTTTGAGCGTGTGTTTGAAATCAACCGTAACTTCCGTAATGAAGGGGTGTCAACACGTCACAACCCTGAATTCACGATGATCGAGTTTTATCAGGCATATGCTGATTATAAAGACCTAATGGCATTGACTGAAAATATGCTTGAAAAGTTGGCTTTGGATATTCTAGGTACAACTGATGTTCCTTACCAAGGTGAAGTATTTAGCTTCAAAGGACCATTCAAGAAAATCTCTATGTTCGATGCGATCTTAGAGAATAATCCGCAGTTCACACCTGAAAATGTAGGTGATCGCGAGTTTCTTGCAAAATTTATTCGTGAAGAGTTGAAAGAAGAGGTTAAGCCAGGTTTTGGTTTAGGTAAGCTTCAAACAATCGTATTTGAAGAAACTGTTGAAACTAAACTTCGTCAGCCAACATTTATTACTGATTACCCAGCGGAAACTTCTCCATTGGCGCGTCGTAATGATGACAATCCACACGTTACAGATCGTTTTGAATTCTTCATCGGTGGTCGTGAGTTAGCAAATGGCTTCAGCGAGTTAAATGACCCAATCGATCAAGCTGAGCGTTTCCAAGCGCAAGTTGCTGAAAAAGACGCTGGTGATGATGAAGCAATGCATTACGATGCAGAGTTTGTTGAAGCACTTGAATATGGTTTACCTCCAACAGCAGGTGAAGGTATTGGTATTGACCGTTTGGTTATGTTATTTGCTGACGCACCAAGTATTCGTGATGTAATTTTATTCCCGCATATGCGCCGTAAAGAAGGTTAATCTTCTAAGATGCAAAAAGGCAGTATTTATACTGCCTTTTTTATTACTTTTTATATCTAGAAACTTACCTAATTATACTAATCTTAAGATAGCGTTAAAAAATGTAATTGCACAGTTTAACAATTGCAAAGTTGTGATAAAAAATTTAAGGTGTTGCTCATAAATAACTTTGAGAATTGGCTGGCATGTTTCTAAGAAAAACACTTTCAATTGCAATATTGGCAACTGCTTCATCCGCTATTTTTGCACAAGGTTTAGTGCTAAATAATGAAGACTTACGTACCGACTTAAACTGGTTAAATCAACAAGGTGTTATCAGTATTAGCACTTCAACTTGGCCGTTAAGTGGTGATGAAATTCAAAGAGCACTTTCTCAAGCAAAAGTGACGCATCCAGCTCAACAAAAAGTTATTAATTCAGTACTTAATGCGTTAAAAGCAGATAACAATACAGTTAAAGTGGGTGCTTTTGCTGAATCTGATATTAAAAATATTCCACAAGCATTTGGCGATAACCAAAAATCACAGTACCAAGGTTCATTAGAGTTTAATGCTGGCGGTGAAAACTGGGACGCTAAAATCCGAGTAAATGCAGAAAAAGACCCACAAATTGATAATGGTCAAGATGTCAATGTTGAGGGTTCATATGTCGCTGGTAAACTTTGGAATCAATGGGTAGTTGCAGGTCAAATTCCAACATGGTGGGGACCTGGATATGATGGTAGCTTAATTCGTGGTGATGCAAGTCGACCAGTTTATGGGGTAACTGCACAACGTGCTGTGCAAAATGCTTTTGAGACAAAATGGTTGTCTTGGATTGGACCTTGGCAATATCAAGCTTTTGCTGGTCAATTAGATGATTATAAAATACATAATGCAAAATTAATTGGGATGCGTTTAACTGCACAACCATTTCCTGCTTTAGAACTTGGTGCTTCTAGAGCGATTCAAATTGGTGGAGATGGTCAGCCAAATAGTTTTAAAGCCTATTGGAATGCGATTATCGGTAAAGATAATGGTTGTACTGAAAGTAGTTGTGTAGGCGAAGATAATGCATCTAATCAGTTAGCAGGTTTTGATGCTCGTTTACAATTACAACCGTTGTTTAATATCCCAGTCAGTGTTTACGGGCAATATGTAGGGGAAGATGAGGCGGGTGGTTTACCATCTAAAAAAATGTATTTGGCTGGAGCAGATTATTCTTCAATAGTTAATAATATGCCTTATCAACTCTATGCTGAATGGGCAGATACACGTACAAATGGTGATGCAAGAGGGATTTCATATAATCACCACCAATATACAGATGGCTATTATCAACATGGTTTCTCGTTAGGTCATGCGATGGGTGGTGACGGGCAAATGTATTCGGTGGGTGGCGATATCCGCTTTGATGTCATGAACCGTTTAAGTGGTCGCGCTATGGTGGTTAAAGTTAACCAATCTAACTTGGCAATCAATAAAGCATTCCCTAAAGATGATGAAATTAAAGCACTTGATTTAACGTGGACGCATTTCATCAAACCTGATCTTCCATTAAAAATTAATGGATGGGTAAGTGATTCGGATCTTGAGGGTAATGATGCAGGTGCATCTATTGGTGTTGAAATTCCATTAGAACGTAAAATGTTTGGTTTCTAAGATTAGATCATGTTTTAGAAAAGAGAAGCGATTAATGCTTCTCTTTTTTATGGCTTTTAAAGAAAACTATAGACTAGAACATGATTTGCTTAAGTTGGTTACACAAGCTAGGATTACAAAGTTATGCAAGTGAATCAGCATATTACATGTATATGATTAAATCGAATATCAATATGAAAAAACAAGCAAAAGGAATCGGTTTTAAATCACTATAATGCATAACTAATGCTATAAGCCATATAAAGGCTTGTGGTTGGATTATCTATCACGAAAAATTGGAGTTGTTATGGCACTCGTTCCTCCACATGGTCTTCTAGGTGGTGGTTTAATACTACTTCTAGATTTTATGGGCAAAATGGATAGAGAAGGACGTGTTCATGACTGAATCAAGACTCACACATCTCAAACAGCTTGAAGCGGAAAGCATTCATATCATCCGTGAAGTTGCTGCAGAATTCGAAAACCCAGTCATGCTTTACTCAATTGGTAAAGACTCGGCTGTTATGCTTCATCTTGCGTTAAAAGCATTTTATCCAGCTAAACTTCCATTCCCATTATTACATGTAGATACGGGTTGGAAATTTAAAGACATGATCGCGTTTCGCGATAACATGGCAAAAACTCATGGTTTTGACTTAATTGTTCATCAGAACAAAGAAGGCCGTGAAGCTGGGATCAACCCATTTGATCATGGTAGTTCAAAATATACCGATATTATGAAAACCCAAGCTTTAAAACAGGCTTTGGATAAATATCAATTTGATGCTGCTTTTGGTGGTGCACGTCGTGATGAAGAAAAATCACGTGCAAAAGAGCGTGTTTACTCATTCCGCGATAGCAAACACCGTTGGGACCCGAAAAACCAACGCCCTGAACTTTGGAATCTTTACAATGGTAAAGTGAACAAAGGTGAAAGTATTCGTGTATTCCCTTTATCTAACTGGACTGAGTTGGATATCTGGCAATATATCTATTTAGAAAATATTCAAATCGTTCCTCTTTATTTCTCTGCTGTTCGTCCAGTAGTAGAGCGTAGCGGTACGTTAATCATGGTTGATGATGAGCGTATGCGTCTAAAAGAGGGTGAAGTTCCACAGATGAAGTCTGTACGTTTCCGTACGCTTGGCTGTTACCCGTTAACTGGTGCAGTTGAGTCTGAAGCAGATACGTTACCTGAAATTATCCAAGAGATGCTTTTAGCCACGAGTTCTGAGCGTCAAGGTCGTATGATTGACCATGATGAAGCGGGCTCAATGGAAAAGAAAAAGCAAGAAGGCTATTTCTAAGACAATTTCTAAATTTGTGGAGTTTGAGCAATGTCTCATCAATCAGAATTAATCAGTCAAGATATCTTGGCCTATTTAAAGCAACATGAACAAAAAGACCTTCTACGCTTTTTGACTTGCGGTAACGTAGACGATGGTAAAAGTACGCTTATTGGACGTTTACTCTACGATTCAAAATTGATTTATGAAGATCAATTGCAAGCTGTAACGCGAGACAGTAAAAAAGTAGGAACTACGGGTGATGCACCAGACTTGGCGTTACTAGTAGATGGCCTTCAAGCAGAACGTGAACAAGGTATTACCATTGACGTAGCATACCGTTATTTCTCAACAGAAAAGCGTAAGTTTATTATTGCGGATACTCCAGGGCATGAGCAATATACACGCAACATGGCAACAGGTGCGTCAACTGCGGACTTGGCAATCATCCTGATCGATGCACGTTATGGTGTACAAACTCAAACTCGTCGCCATACGTTTATTGCAAGTTTGCTTGGTATTAAAAATATTGTTGTTGCAATCAATAAGATGGACTTGGTTGAATATTCACCTGAGCGTTTCACTGAAATTCAGATTGAATATGATGCTTTCGTAAGCCAATTAGGTGATCGTCGTCCAGCCAATATTCAGTTTGTACCAATCTCTGCCTTAAATGGCGATAATGTTGTGAATCCGTCAGCTCATACGCCGTGGTACAAGGGTCAAACCTTGATGAGCATTCTTGAGTCGGTGGAAATTAGTCGTGAATCAAACAAACACGAATTCCGTTTCCCTGTTCAGTATGTAAATCGTCCAAACCTTGATTTCCGTGGTTTTGCGGGTACTGTTGCTTTAGGTGAAATCAATGTTGGTGATGAGATTGTTGCACTGCCATCAGGTAAGCGTTCAACAGTTAAAGAAATCGTTACTTTTGATGGAAACCTTGAGCAGGCTGTAGCGGGTCAAGCGGTTACATTGACCCTGAATGATGAAATTGATATTAGCCGTGGTAACGTTTTGGTACGTGCTGGCGAGCAACCGTTAATTTCACGTAGTGTTCGTGCTTCAGTGGTGTGGATGAATGAACATCCGCTCGTGAAAGGTAAGTTATACAACGTTAAGATTGGTACCCAGACTGTTCCTGCTAAAGTCACTAATATTCACTATCGAGTGAATGTGAATACACTTGAACATACTCATGTGGAAGAGCTTGAGTTAAATGCAATTGCAGATGTTGTAGTTGAGTTCGATGCGCCAGTTGTGTTTGATCAATATCAAGATTCTCGTTATACAGGTTCATTCATCTTCATTGACCGCTTAAGCAACGTAACTGTTGGTGCAGGTATGGTTGAGGCTGCTGTTGAATGGACTGCACATAGCAATCCTGTAACAGCTGAAGATCGTGCTGCACGTTTGGGCCAAAAGCCAGCGGTGATTGGGATTTCTGCACAGTTAATCGAGAAAGCTCAAGTTTTAGAAAGTTTATTGATCCAACAAGGTGTAGTTGCGATTGCAAAAGCCAACTTAACTGCTGATCAAATTACTTTATTGCGTGAGACAGGTGTTGTAGTTATTACTACGGCTGTGGATGGTACAGATACAGAAGTTACTGCTGAAACCGTTGAAGAGGCAGCTGAAAAAGTTGTGGAATTAGTTCGTCTTTAATAGACTGAATTGATTTTGAAAAAACCCGCGTAAGCGGGTTTTTTTGTATTGTGTATACTCTATATTTTTATATAACTACATCTCTAATATATGAAACTTGAAACCCTTAATAAAAATGCTGAATTCTATATCGCTTCACTAGCTTTGGGAGTTTTAGAGGGAATGAAACAGGGAATTCTTTCTCCTGAAGCTGGAATATGGTCTTTAGCAAGGTCGAGCTTTTCTAATGAACTTTTAAAATCTACAATAATTTCTAACGATCTAAAATATGTAATCGCATGTTTTGATGAGATTGATGCTTTATCTAGCTTTGATGGAGGAGAGGTAAAGCAACAGCAAATGATTGATGAATTGAAAGAGAGATGTCTAAGTTGTTTGCAGGGGGTTGATTATAAAAATCTTGATATGAAAATGACATCTTCAATAAATGATGAAGATGATTTATAGATTATGTCTGATTGTTCCGCTTATCAAGAAGCTGGAATAATCAAAAAATTAAAAAATATTTTGGGTTTTTTGAATCAGATGCTCTTTTATATCTTTAGGATAGTTCTGAATCATCTTTAAAAATATATCTCGATCACCTTGATATAAGGCACGTGTTGCTTCTTCGTAATTTGGCATATTGCCCAACATGGCAGACATAAAACGGTCGATGGCTTGTTTAGCGAGCATAATATTACCTTCAGAATTTGAGTTATTTAACTCTTTATCAATTAACTTACGAATTACTGCTGATGCACTCGCACTTTGTTGATCTAACCAATCCCAATGTTTTTTCTGTAAAGTGATTTCACGAGAAATTACTCCGAGTTTAGGTCGTCCAACTTTTTTAATTTCTTCTGGTTCAGCATAACGTTGTTGAATTTCCTGTTCCGAACCAGAAAGATCAAGATCAATTTGTTGACCTGTTTGATCATTAAAAATCAGAATATTTTCCGTTGTTTTCGGAAGATCTTTGAGTTTTTTTGCAAGTTCAATAAGGGAGTCACTCGCAATAAGCGTGCTTCCAGTGAAGGCAGTATAGGTGATTTTAGTATTCATTTTAGCCATATATTTTTATCTGGGTAAAATAATATTATCAGGGTAAAATTAATTTGGCAAATAATTAAAATTATAACCAAAGAATTATTTGATTTTATGAGTGTAGTCGATGAAGTTAGGACTATAAAAATAGTCAAGATAATGAGCTATTTAAAATTTTACTCTGCTTTAGTATTGCTTTTATGAGAGAATACGCCTTTAGTTGTATGTATAGAGACTCCTATGTTTGAGCAATCTCCTGAATCTTTAAGCGATATCGAAATTTTAGACATTTTACAGTCGATGAAAAAAGATAAGCTAGATACGGAAGCAAATGAGATCATCCGTAACGGGGGAAAAGCAGGACGCCAGGAAGCACATAAACAGGCTTTAGTGGCACTGAATACAAATTTTGAAGAAAAGTTTGTAGAGGCAGTTACTCTTGCACTAGGTTTAAATGCAGCTCAAGCTAAAAAAATTCGCTATAAAAAAGATCGAATTCGTATTTTAAAAGCGCGTGGTATTGATTATTTAGCTATTGATGGTGCAGAAACAGCGCAAGTTTTGGCACAAATTTCACAAGCGATTGTTCGAGAAGATGCAATAGTTACTCATGACTTACATGACATCTTCCCATTTTGGAAAGAAGGTTGGCCAATGGTGCAATTTGATAATGCCTATAAAATTTTAGAAGAAGATATTAGCTTGCACTTTCATGCGTTCTTAGACGCCATGATTGAGTATATAAATAAATAAAAATAAAAGCCCCGTTTGGGGCTTTTATTTTTAGGGGAATAATTAAAGTGTACTAAAGAGCGGGAAAACGCCAATCACTAATGCGGTGCCCATCAAAACCATACATGTTATAAATGCCCATTTAAATGTGAACTTTTGATGATCTGCAAAGTCAACTTTAGCAAGACCGCATAACAAGTAAGTTGATGGAACAAGAGGCGATAGTAAGTGTACTGGTTGACCTACAATTGATGCACGAGCAATAGCTTCTGGGCTAATACCGTAATGTGAAGCCGCTTCAGCAAGAATTGGTAAAACACCATAGAAGAATGCATCATTTGACATAAAGAATGTCAAAGGCATACTGACTAAAGCGGTAATCGGTGCAAGATATGGACCCATGCTTGGAGGAATCATTGCGACGAATTCTTTAGACATCGCCTCAACCATACCTGTACCAGATAGAATACCTGTGAAAATACCTGCTGCGAAAATTAAACCTACAACAGCTAAAATACTATCTGCATGCATTGCGATACGCTTTTTCTGCATATCAACATCTGGATAGTTAATCAGCATTGCAATACAGAACGCTAGCATGAATAGCACTGACATTGGCAAAATGCCTTTGATTAATGCAATCATGAGAATAATAGTAAGTACCATATTTACTTTGCGTAAATGTGGACGCGTCGCTTCAGGATCTTTCGACACGGTAATATTGTCACCATGATGACTTTCAAGCTCAATCACGCCTAAACGTTTTTGCTCATAGCGGCCATATAAATATGCCAAGAAGAATAACCAACCAATACTAATGATCATTGGAAGGATCATTGGTACGAAAATATGGCTTGGATCAACTTGTAACGCACTTGCAGCACGAGCAGTAGGACCGCCCCATGGCGTTAGGTTCATTACACCACTACATAAAAGCATAAGCGCAGTCATGATGAGTGTGTTCATTCCTAGGCGTTGATAAAGTGGCAACATTGCAGCCACACAAATCATATAGGTGGTTGAGCCATCACCATCTAAAGAAACGAGAGTGGTTAAAAAGACAGTTCCTAGTGTAATTTTTAAAGGATCGCCTTTAACTTTTTTCAAAATCCATTTAACTGGTGGGTCGAAAAGACCTGCATCGATCATTAAGGCAAAATACAAAATTGCGAATAAAAGCATTACGCCAGTTGGCGCTAATTTTTTGATGCCATCCAGCATCATCTCACTGAGACCTTTAAGTTCAATGTGACTTAAACTTTCAAAGTAATGACCTAGGCCCCAAGCAATGAGAGAAAAAATAAACGGGATGAGAATTAAAGCAATAATAGGGCTTAAACGTTTGGACATGATTAAGTACATGAAGCACAAAATCATGCCAACACCAAGTAATGTCAGCATACAATCAATCCTTTGCCTATAGTTTTACTGAACAAGTTTATTCAAAACTCTGACCTTGGTTATTCTTATTAATTTTTATTAAAAAGACAAATAATATATTTAGTTTATTTGGTTAATATATATTCGTTTGGATAGGTATATTTAGATGAAATACTGAACATATATATTAAGGTTATAATGGTTTTATAATAAATGAATGCTATTATAAAATAATATAAAGGTATTATAAAAATAAAAATTATATGGCATTTTTTTTAATTATATATATTTTGATGATTGAAATGAGAAGAAGAAGCATTTAGGGGCTTACTTTGAGCTAAGTTATATAAGTTTGTTTGCAATGTAAATGGGACTTAATTACTTTATAGGTAGCTAAGGGATATAGATTATTTTATTAATTTTCAGTATTTAAGCTTTAATAGAGTTGTTAAATAAAATAATAATACTTTTAGATTAAAAGAGCAAATTGAATAAATGAATCTAAAATAATTATTACATATATTTAAAAAAGTTATTTAGTTTAAAAAAATACCCCAGCTAAATTGTGGGGCATTTAAATTAATACCGATTAGTTTTCATCAATTGATGAGTGTGTTTCGGTTTGTTCTAAAATTCGAGTTACAAGAAGTTGGTCAATTTTAAAATGGTCGACATCGACAACTTCAAATTTATATCCACCAAATTCTACAAAATCTGCTGGACGTGGAATTTTGCGTAAACGGTACATCATGAAACCTGCGAGCGTCTCATAGTTTTCTTCATCAGGCATTTCATCAATTTCAAGAGCATGTCTTAGATCATCAATTGGTGTACTGCCATCAATTAACCAAGAGTTATTATCACGTTTAATGATTTGCTGCTCTTCTTCAATAGGAGTAACCCAATCACCCATAACTGTGATCATGATATCGCTTAATGTAATCACTCCGACAACAAGTGCATATTCATTGATAACGACAGCAAATTTCTCTTTTGTAGAACGAAAACGGTCAAGTAGTTCAGAGAGTGTGAGAGTGTCGGGAATCATGAGTACAGTACGAATGGTAGACTCATTTAATTGAGTTGGTGATTGATTATTTAAAATGCGTACTAAGAAATCTTTAGCATCAACATAACCAATAACCTGATCAATATTTTCATTACACACTAAAAATTTTGAGTAAGGATATTCTGCTAATTTTTGACGAATACTATCTTCATGTTCGTTTAGGGTGAAATAAACGACGTTTTCGCGTGTCGTCATGCTTGAAGGTACAGTACGTTCTTCTAGTTCAAAAACATTCTCAATAAAGTGGTGTTCTTGTTTTTGAAGTACGCCGGCTTGAGCACCTGCATCCATGACTGCTGAGATATCATCAAAAGTAATGTTATCTTCGCGTGTTGTATTCACTTTAAATAAGCGAAATAACAGATTCGCAATAGCATTAATTCCCCAAGCTAAGGGTTTACACACCTTAATAAAAACTTGAATCGGGTTAATAACGCTAATTGCAATTTTTTCAGGTGCAATCATTGCCAAGCGTTTTGGCATGAGATCGGCAAATAAAATAAATAGAGAAGTTACTAAAGTGAAGGAGAGGGCAAAACCGATAGTTTGTGTCCATGGACCTTCATAAAAGCGGTCAACTAAAGTGACAAAAAAGGGACGAAAAGCAGCTTCACCCAAAATACCGCCTAAAATTGCAACTGCATTTAGGCCAATTTGAGAAGCTGCAAAAAAATCGGCAGATTGTTCTTGTAGATCAAGTACTTGTTGGGCACGTTCTTCGCCAGCTTCGGCTAAAATTTTTAACTTTACTTTTCTGGCGCCAGCCAATGCAATTTCAGTTAAAGATAAAAAGCCTGCTGCGATGATGAGCAGTACGATGATAATGATATTTTGAAAGAGACTCACAAATCACCCGAGGTTCATCATTATTATGACTATGTTTTAACACAAAAAAGCGCTGAGGTAATCAGATTGATTGCTCAGCGCTTGAAGATAATGTCTAAAATCGACAATTAAATTAAAATTTATTTAATAGTGAGAAAATTGTGAATTGTTGGTTAGAAATTCACGATTTTCTTCTTCAATCATTTGACGAGCAACAAATAAAATAAGTTGGCGCAACCAGCGATGAGCTGGATGATGATGTAATAACGGGCACCAAGCCATTTTAAGTTCAAATTCTGGAATATAAAAAGGAGGATCTTTTATAACCAGTTTTGGATTTTGAGTTTGTAGGCGTGCCATTCGAGTTGGAAGGGTGGCAATCAAGTCAACATTTTGAGCAAGTAATGCTGGCATTTGGTAGTGACGAGTAAATACAGAAATTTTACGACGTTGACCAATACGTTCTAATGCCTGATCGATCCAGCCTAAACCGCCTTGTTTGTCTGGATTTACACCAAAACCTACGCCCATACCCGTTTTAGAAACCCAGATATGTTGCGCATCTAGATAACTTTTGAGATTCAAATGGGTTACAGCAGGGTGTTTGTCATTAAGAATACAGCTGAAACTATCACGCCAAACTAACACTTGGTGGAAACTTTGCGGTATTTCATTAAATCTATTAATAGCAAGATCAACTTTACCTTGTTCCATGTCTCTATAAGACACATCACTTGGTGTAAGAAAGTCGAGTACAACATTTGGAGCTTCAGAGCGTAGAGCTTTGACAAGACGAGGGACTAAAGTTGCCTCGGCATAGTCAGATGTCATAATGCGGAAAACGCGATTACTTGTATAAGGGCGGAATTCGGTACGGGGTTCCAAAATCATGGAAAGATCAGAAAGGGCATCACGAATACGGGGTTGTAATTCAAGAGCACGTTCTGTCGGGGTCATCCCTTCGGAAGAACGGATAAGAAGCGGATCATTAAATAAATTACGTAAGCGACGTAAAATATTACTCATTGCAGGCTGAGTCACCCCAAGCTGTTCGGCTGCGCGCGTAACATTTTTTTCACGAAGAAGTACATCAAGATATATTAATAGATTAAGATCTACTCGCTCCAGATTCATAAAAAAAATACCGAAAATAAAACCCTGAAATTGTTTCAAATTATGCCATATTTAATAATCATTGTGTGAAAAAATGATGAGAAAAGCGACATTTTTTGTAGGAATTAAGTAGGGCGGAAAGGTGTTTCAAAGGCACGATTTTACTGTCTTTGCTCAGTTTTGAATGAAAGAAATCTAAATAGAATATATTTATGAATAACTTCTCAATTTCTAGCATATAAATTGACTTTTTGCATTGGCAAAAATAGCCTAATTTACAATTGACTTTTAGGTTTAAAAATGAGTGGAAAATCTCCAAAAATTGTATAAAAATAAGACTTAGTGAGTTTTTAGAATAAAACTCTATACTCCTTTAGGATAATTTTATTTTTATAAACAAAGTGTTAAAGTTTTTGGTTTTATCTATAATATCGATTTATTGGTATATTTTTTAAATAAATACTGAAGATTAACAAAGGATATTGGATTAATTGATTGGCTAAGTCTAAGCTGTGTTCATGAGGAAGCAGCTGGTGTCATAAGAAATTTAAGTAACGTGACTCTAGGCTTCAATCGATGAAATCCTAAAATGAATACAGGACAATATCATGACTACATATCAAACAGCGATTGATGCAGTACGTCAATTAAAAGCAAAATTCGGCAATACTTGGGCAGACATTAGCCCAGAAGATGCTGCTCGTATGCAACTTCAAAACCGTTTCAAAACTGGTTTAGATATTGCTAAGTATACAGCTGCGATTATGCGTCGTGATATGGCTGAATACGATGCTGACTCAAGCAAATACACTCAATCATTAGGTTGCTGGCATGGTTTCATCGCACAACAAAAAATGATTGCGAACAAAAAATATTTCGGTACTACAAGCAAACGTTATATCTACCTTTCTGGTTGGATGGTTGCTGCTCTTCGTTCTGAATTTGGTCCACTTCCTGACCAATCTATGCACGAAAAAACTTCTGTTCCTGCATTGATCGAAGAAATCTATACTTTCTTACGTCAAGCTGACGCAAAAGAATTAAACGATTTATTCCGTGCGCTTAAAAAAGCACAAGAAGCTGGTGATACTGCTAAAGCAGCTGAAATCACAGCTCAAATCGACAACTTTGAAACTCACGTTGTGCCAATTATTGCGGACATCGATGCTGGTTTCGGTAACGAAGAAGCAACTTACTTACTTGCTAAGAAAATGATCGAAGCTGGTGCTTGTGCGCTTCAAATCGAAAACCAAGTATCTGATGCTAAACAATGTGGTCACCAAGCTGGTAAAGTAACTGTTCCACACGAAGACTTCATCGCTAAGATCCATGCATTACGTTATGCATTCTTAGAAATGGGTCTTGAAGAAGGTATCATTGTTGCGCGTACTGATTCTGAAGGCGCTGACTTGACTCAAAAAATCCCAGTGGTTAAAGAGCCAGGTGACATCGCTTCTCAATACATCAGCTACTTAGATACTCAAGAAATTGATATTGCTGATGCTCAAGAAGATGAAATCTTAATCAAGCGTGATGGTAAATTACACCGTCCTAAGCGTTTACCTTCTGGCTTATATCAGTTCCGTGCTGACACTCAAATTGACCGTGTTGTACTTGACTGTGTGTCTAGCTTACAAAATGGTGCTGACCTTCTTTGGATCGAAACTGCGACTCCAAACGTAGAAGAAATCGCACACATGGTTAACCGTGTTAAAGAAGTTGTTCCAAATGCTAAGCTTGTTTATAACAACAGCCCATCATTCAACTGGACTTTAAACTTCCGTCAACAAGCTTACGACCGTTGGGTTGCTGAAGGTAAAGACGTTTCTGCATATGACCGCGCTAAATTAATGAGTGCTGAATATGACAACACTGAATTAGCTGCTGATGCTGATGACAAGATCCGTACTTTCCAAGCAGATGCTTCTCGTGAAGCGGGTGTGTTCCATCACTTGATCACACTTCCGACTTACCACACTGCTGCTCTTTCTACTCATGAGCTTGCACAAGGTTACTTCGGTTCTGAAGGTATGTTGGCTTATGTTGCTGGCGTACAACGTAAAGAAATCCGCGGTGGTATCGCTTGTGTTAAACACCAAGCAATGGCGGGTTCTGACATCGGTGATGATCACAAAGAAATCTTCTCTGGTGACAACGCTCTTAAAGCACATGACGATGCTAAAAACACAATGAACCAATTCGCAGCTCACTAAGAATTGATTCATAAAAAAACCCGCTCAAATGAGCGGGTTTTTTAATTATTAAAAATTATTTTTTCAAAACATAGTGTTCAGCTAAAGAGCCTTCAACTTTTTTACCTTCCATATCTAAAGCAGTTGCAGTGTTCTCACCAATAAAGAATTTACGGTTTTGGCCTTTATCATCTAACGTAATAACTGAAGTATTATCTTTGTCAAAAGTAAAGGTACCATGGGTTTCAAATGGGTTTGTATCACCTTTACCAAGATAAGTTTCAGTCAGCTCGTAGGTTTTATCATCTTTAAGTTCTAATTCGGTTTTAATACCTTCACAGTCTGCGCATGGGAGAGTGCCTTTATATGTGCCGTCCCAATCGAGTGAGTTTTCAGCTGTGTGTGCGGTATCTACAGCATTATTATTGGCTTCAATCGTTTGTGCTGGAGCAGATGCTTGAGTTGTCGTGTCGGCTTTATTTTCATTTTTGCTACAAGCGGCAAGAAGGATGCTTAAGAGTGCTACTGATAATAATGTTTTTTTCATGATGATCTAAACCTCGGAAAATAAATAAAAAACAAGTAAACAGGCTATGAAATATAAGAGCCTAATAAAAGTTTAAGTATGTAATTTAATTTTAACAAAAGGTAAAGTGAGTGAAATTTAATCAAAAAGAAAGATATAAAATTAAAAAAAGGTATCCACTAAAAAATTAAGTGAATACCTTTATATATTAAGGTTGCGAAGAAACCCCACCTAAAGAATCACAAGCTGATTTATAAAGTTGATATTGTTGCTTTAAAACTTCATCGAGCGGCATGTCAAATAACTCTTCACCATTTTTATAACTCTCTACATATGAAGTCGCCTTTTCTTTGCTTACCGCTAAAGACTGTTGGTAGTAAGAATTAATTGAGCTTGTTGCAATCTGACTTGTCTCAACATTTTTACATTCAAAATTATGGAGAATTTTCTCTGCACGTTTGACCTCACTAGATTGGCCAAAAATACACCCAGTTAAAAAGACAAGTGGCGTTAACACGAAAAAAAGTTTCATGGAGAGCAAGTATGGAAGCAACGGTGGGCGCTATTGTATAAATAATTCCATGAGTTACTGTGGTTTTATGTTAGACATTGATTGTTTTTTAACTCATTAAAATCAAAAAATTGTATCTAATTTTATCATTTTGCTTATTTTTATATTTGGTGCGTATTTTGCTTATAACTTTAAGCACTTATTTTGAACATATGAACCAGAATGAATCAGGTACAAACGTTTTCAAAAAACTCTTTAGCACCATTTTGGTATGCGCGATTAGAGCTTGGATTTTGTTTTGAAAATTCACGCACCATAATGAGTCATAGAAAACACCATGGCCCTGTAAGGGTGCAAAAAATGCTCTGGCCTGAAAAAACAGGTGTATGTCATGCGATTATTGTACATCCTCCAGCAGGAATTGCAGGAGGAGATCATCTTACTTTTCAAATTGAAACCAAAGATCAAGCTCATGCGGTTGTAACGACTCCTGGTGCTGGAAAGTGGTACAAAACTAATGAGAAACA
Source organism: Acinetobacter sp. LT1 (assembly GCF_059800965.1). Taxonomy (NCBI): domain Bacteria; kingdom Pseudomonadati; phylum Pseudomonadota; class Gammaproteobacteria; order Moraxellales; family Moraxellaceae; genus Acinetobacter; species Acinetobacter sp. LT1. The sequence continues at coordinate 79,901 of NZ_JBBAXE010000006.1, read as the reverse complement.
GGCCTTTCAGCATATTCATCTTCATGTGCGAGATCGGTCTATTTTGGAGTGGGTTCCACAAGAAACGATGCTGTTTGATGGAGCTCTAGCACACTCAGAAACTCATATTCATCTTGATCTTGCTGCCAGTTTTATTGGCTGGGATATGTTGGTACTCGGGCGACAGGCACGTGCTGAACGTTTTGTGCAGGGAAGTTATCACAACCAGTTTAAGTTGTGGCGAGAACAAAAATTATTGGTTGCAGATACATTGTTTTTTGAAGGTGAAGATCGTTGGCTGAGTTCTTGTTTAGGTATGAATAATCAAGCCGTAATGGGAAATTTTTGGGCCGTAGCACCTGAGAAATATCGGTCTTCATTTTATTTAGAACAACAGCTCGAACTCATTCGCGAATTGATGATGCGTATGCAAGCACCTGTAACTTTAACATTATTAGATGATGTGGTTTGTGCGCGTTTCTTGGGAAATGATGTCCGACATTGTCATGATGCTTTTGCAGCCATAAGAGCAAGATTAAGACGTTATTGGTTTGATTTGGATGAAGAATTCCCAAGAATCTGGAGAACCTAAGTTACGTTAAATTGCGTATTTAAAAAACGATTAAAACAAGTATGCTGCTTTTGAGCACGTATTTTGCTTAAAGAAAGTTAGATGCTATTTAGGAAAGAGATATGGAACTCAATCCAACAGAAAAAGATAAATTACTTATTTTTACCGCAGGGCTAGTCGCTGAGCGCCGTAAATCTCGCGGCTTAAAGCTAAATTATCCAGAAGCTATCGCTTTTATTTCTGCTGCTTTGCTTGAAGGAGCACGGGATGGTATGACGGTGAGTGACTTGATGCATTACGGAACAACTTTATTAAAGCGCGAAGATGTGATGGATGGTGTGCCAGAAATGATTGCTGAGGTTCAGGTCGAAGCAACTTTTCCTGATGGCTCGAAATTAGTCACTGTTCATCAGCCAATCGTATAAAAGGAGCGTTTATGATCCCTGGTGAAATCATTACTCCAGATGCAGACATTGAGCTGAATGTTGGACGGCAAACTTTAAAGATTGTAGTTGCTAATATTGGCGATCGGCCTATTCAGGTGGGTTCTCATTTTCATTTTTATGAAGCAAACGATGCACTACAGTTTGACCGTGAAACAGCGAAAGGCTTTCGATTAAATATCGCGGCAGGCACGGCAATACGTTTTGAACCGGGACAAAGTCGAGAAGTAGAGCTTGTTGCTTTAGTGGGTAAGCGAGAAGTATATGGTTTTGCAGGCCGAGTCATGGGCAAGTTGGATTAAACATAACAACGATAATGAAAGAGATGAGTAATAAGTTATGAAAATGTCACGTCGTGCATATGCTGAAATGTTTGGTCCAACGGTTGGTGATCGTATTCGCTTGGCTGATACAGAGCTTTTTATTGAGGTTGAGCAAGATCTAACGACTTATGGTGAAGAAGTTAAGTTTGGCGGTGGTAAAGTCATTCGTGATGGAATGGGGCAATCTCAACTTTTAGCTGATGAAGTTGCCGACACTGTCATTACTAATGCCTTGATTGTGGATTGGTGGGGGATTGTAAAGGCTGATGTTGGCTTAAAAAATGGTCGAATCTGGAAAATAGGGAAAGCAGGAAATCCTGATATTCAACCTGACATTACCATTCCTTTAGGTGCTGCAACAGAAGTGATTGCGGGTGAAGGGCAAATTTTAACGGCAGGTGGTATTGATACTCACATTCACTGGATTTGCCCGCAGCAAGTTGAAACCGCGCTAATGTCGGGTACAACAACAATGGTGGGTGGTGGTACGGGACCTGCGGCTGGAACTTCAGCAACCACAGTGACTCCAGGTCCTTGGCATATTGCGACCATGTTGCAAGCCATTGATGATTTACCTATGAATATTGGCCTATTGGGCAAAGGTAATTTGAGTTTGCCAGACCCAATTCGTGAGCAAATTAAAGCTGGGGTAATCGGGTTAAAACTACATGAAGATTGGGGCTCCACACCGGCAGCCATTGATAACTGTTTGAGTGTGGCAGACGAGTTTGATGTACAGGTCGCTATTCATACAGATACCTTAAATGAAGGTGGGTTTTTAGAAGAAACTCTAGCAGCTTTTAAAGATCGTACGATTCATACGTACCATACCGAAGGTGCGGGTGGTGGGCATGCTCCCGACATTTTAAAGGCAATTGGACAAAGTAATGTCTTGCCGTCTTCAACTAATCCAACACGTCCTTATACCATCAATACTATTGATGAGCATTTAGATATGCTCATGGTTTGCCACCATTTAGACCCAGCAATTGCTGAAGATATTGCATTTGCAGAAAGTCGTATTCGCCGTGAAACTATTGCCGCTGAAGATATTTTGCAAGACTTAGGTGCAATTGCCATGATGTCCTCTGACTCTCAGGCGATGGGTCGTGTGGGTGAAGTAATTATACGTACTTGGCAAACTGCTCATAAAATGAAAATTCAACGTGGTCCTTTAGAGGGTGATAATGATTTTCATGATAACAATCGCGTTAAACGCTACATTGCCAAATATACAATTAACCCAGCCATTACCCATGGTTTAAGTCATGAAATCGGTTCGGTTGAAGTTGGAAAACTTGCTGATTTAGTGTTATGGAAGCCTGCGTTTTTTGGTGTGAAACCTTCCATGATTATTAAAGGTGGCATGATTGCAGCGGCACCGATGGGTGACATTAATGCTTCAATTCCGACACCTCAACCCGTGCATTATCGCCCAATGTTTGGGGCTTATCCGCGAGGGGTGCATAACACTTGTATTACCTTTTTATCTCAAGCAGCAATCGATGAAAAAGTTGCTGAGAAGTTAAATCTTAAAAAGTTAATTAGCCCATGTAAAAACACGCGTGCAATTACTAAAGCCGATATGAAGCACAACACATATTGTCCAGTTATGCATGTTCATCCTGAAACTTATGAGGTGCGGGCTGATGGTGAATTATTAACGTGTGAACCTGCTGACGTGTTACCAATGGCTCAGCGATATTTCTTATTTTGATGAATTTTATAGAGGTGATTTGCCTCATTACTCTAGATATGAAAGAAATAAATAAGGAGAGAAAAGCTAAATGAAAATCTATACCCAACGACTTGAAGATATTTCTCCTGATCAGGCATTTGAAACGGTTGAACTGACTTTTGATACCCGCCAAAAATCCCGCTTTCGAGCAGCTTTAGCGAGTGGCATCGATATTGGTGCTGATTTACCGCGTACTGGTATTTTGCGTAGTGGTTCATATATTGCAACGCAAGAGGGTGATGTATTACGTGTTGACGCGAAACCTGAGCGATTAATGCAAGTCACTGCTCAAACCGATTTTGATTTACTTAAAGCTGCCTATCACTTAGGTAATAGACATGTACCGTTAATGTTGACCCCTACAGCTTTGTATTTTGAGCCTGATCATGTGCTTGCAGAAATGGTAGAAGGTTTAGGACTTACAGTTTCAGAAACTGATCATCCGTTTGAACCTGAAAGTGGCGCTTATGCACAGCATAGTCATGATCATCGTTTAAGCCCAATCAAAGCTTTACATCATGTCCACTCATAGTGCCGCGCAATTACTGCAATTACTGACATTGTCTTCTACGGCATTGCCAGTTGGGGCGTATTGTTATTCGCAAGGTGTAGAAACGGCGATTGATATTGGCCTAATACATGACGAAACCTCGGCAATTGCTTACTTTGAAGAAGTGCTTGAGATGTTGTTGGTGAGGTTTGAGTTGCCCGTATTAAAGCGTCTCATGCAATATCATGATGACTCAGAACAGTTTCTGGTATGGGCAAATTTGTATAAGGCCAGCAGAGAAAGTAAAGAACTCTTGGCAGAATCTCAACAGCTGGCATTTTCTTTAAATGCGTGGATTAAAGATGTTTTAAAAAAAACAGTTGAGGTTAAAAAGCAGTTTGGTTTCGTACCAGTCTATGCACAGCTATGTGGTCGACTCGAACTCAACGACATGGATGTACTTACGGCTTACACCTTTACTGTTTTAGAAAATCAGGTTTTAGCCGCAGTAAAAACTGTTCCTTTAGGACAAATGGCTGGGCAAAGAATTTTATGGCACTTGCATGGTTTAGTACCACAAGCGGTAGAGAAAGCTTTGAAGCTTAGTGATGAGCAATTGAGCAGCGCTTTACCTCGTTATGCCATGCTAAGCATGAAACACGAAACACAATATTCACGGATATTCAGATCTTAAGTTTAGGAAAAAGGATAAAAATCATGACAGAACGTAGTCCATTACGAGTTGGAATTGGCGGACCAGTGGGTTCGGGTAAAACAGCACTTACACTTAATTTATGTTTAGCCTTGCGTAATAAATACAATATGGCTGTGGTGACAAATGATATTTACACCAAAGAAGATTCAAACTTTTTAACCCGTAATGAAGCGATGTCACCAGATCGTATTGTGGGTGTTGAAACAGGTGGTTGTCCGCATACGGCAATTCGTGAAGATGCTTCAATTAACTTGGCTGCAATTGATGATTTGTGTGAAAAATTCGAAGGCTTAGAACTCATTATTATCGAAAGTGGTGGTGATAATTTAGCTGCGACATTTAGCCCAGAGCTCTCTGATTTAACTTTGTATGTTATTGATGTCGCAGGTGGAGAAAAAATCCCTCGTAAAGGCGGGCCGGGTATAACCAAATCAGATTTACTCATTATTAATAAAACTGACCTTGCGCCAATGGTAGGTGCAAACCTTGATGTCATGGACCAAGATGCGAAACGTATGCGCGGTGAAAAGCCATTTTTATTTTCAAACATGAAAACACAAGATGGGCTTGAAGAAATTATCCAATTTATTGAGAAACAAGGGCTGTTTAAAGCTTAAGGAGAGATTATGGACTTCATAAAAAAATGGAGTGTAGCGCTCCTTTCATTATTGCCAGCACTTGCAATGGCTCATCCGGGACATGACCATGCACATTCTGGTTTTATGGCAGGTTTTATTCATCCGTTTACCGGTTTAGATCATTTAGTCATGGCTTTAGGTTTTGGTGTCTTGTTATGGTCAGCAGCTAAACAGTGGAAAATTGCTGGAGTCATTGCCTTAAGTACTACCTTAATTGTAGGCTTTTTAATAGGTGCTCAAGGTTTGGTACCAGTTAATATAGCTGAATACGGCATTGTTGCTTCTTTAGTTATTACAGCAATTGCTCTATGGACAAAATCAAATAAAGTTTTACCTATTGCCGCGGCATTACTTGCAAGCTTCCACGGTATTGCTCATGGGGTTGAGTTAGCACATGCTGGGCATATTGTTGCATTAGTAACTGGTATGGTTGCTGGTATGGTGCTCATCTATTTGGGTGGATTGGTGTTAGGTGCTGTGCTTACCCGATATGTGCCATATGGCAAAAAAATTGTTGGCGCCTGTGCAGCAGTTGTTGCAGTGATTGGCTTAAGCTAACTAAAACCTTGCAAAGCAAAAGGTAGCTTTAAGCTACCTTTTTTATTCGCCGACTTTTTGGTAGAGCCCAGCGTGGACTGTGCCAGCTTTAGTGGTTTTAACTTGTTGCCATGTTGCGGGAAGTTGAAGCTGAGATAAATCTCGGTCAGCTTCAACATAAATGTATCCATTTTTTTTAATATGAGGCTCGGCCAAGTTCGAGAGTTCATGCCATAAATCAAGACTATAAGGTGGATCTAAAAAAACCACATCGAACTGTTCTTTTAAGCGGGGTAGAGCTTGTTGAGCCGTTGCATTAATTAGATGACAGTTTTGGGCTTTTAATAGTTCAATATTATCTTTTAAAAATCGTGCCTGAGTTTTGTCAGGCTCAATCATATAAACAGATGCAGCACCACGTGACAGAGCCTCAAAACCTAATGCACCAGAGCCTGTACAGATGTCGAGAACTTGAGCATTTTGAATATCCCACATGAGCCAGTTAAATAGAGTTTCGCGTACTCTATCTGGGGTTGGGCGTAAGCCATCAATGCTAGCGAAAGGCAGTACTCGTCTTTTCCATTCGCCGCCAATTATACGTAATTGATTTTTCATTATTCATCGGCCTCATTGGTAGCAGGACGAGCAGGAGCAGCTTGCGGTGTTGATGCTGCTGGTTTGTTGGTGGTAGCTGTAGCCGATGCTGGACCAGAACTTTCACCGCCGCTTGGAAGTTCACCTGGTTTAATACCTGCTGTCATTAACCCGCCATTGACTTGGTGATTTGCTGGACGAATCGGGTTTTTCTTACGAGTTAATAGCCAGTAATCAAAGACAGGTCTTGCAAGTTGAGCAGCTGAACCACCATGACGACCATTTTCCCAAATGACTGCAATCGCAATTTCAGGTTTTTCAGCAGGGGCAAATCCAACGAATAAACCATGGTCAAGTTGACGTTCACTCAAGGCTGCTTCGTTATAGCGTTTACCCTGTGCAATACTCTTAACCTGTGCTGTACCTGTTTTCCCTGCAATTTGGTAGAGGGGAGTACGAATACCGCGGCCAGTACCTGATTGAATTACATCAATCATGGCATCACGCATTTGAATCCAGTCTTCATCAGTGCCGTTGAATTTGATTTTGCCATCAGGTGCATTACGTACTGTAAATGGTTTTGCACCATGCGTTGCGCGTAAAACATGAGGCGTTACATGAGAACCATGATTTGCCGTAATTGCAGTTGCCATCGCAAGCTGTAATGGAGTGGCTGTAAACGCGCCTTGACCAATACTGACAGAAATAGTTTCACCCTTCATCCATTTCGCTTTACGCGTACGCATTTTCCATTCAGGACTTGGATAAAGGCCTTCACTTTCACTTGGTAAATCGACACCTGTTTTTTGACCAAATCCAAATTGGCGCATCCATTGGTTCATTTGATCAATACCCATTTGATGGGCAAGAATATAAAAATAGGTATCACAGGATTGCACAATCGCTTTATGCATATTCACGATGCCATGACCAGATTTCTTCCAGTCACGGAACTTATGTGAATCACCAGGTAGATGGAAATAACCAGGATCAGAAATTGCTGTTGACCAGTCTACAATACTGTAGTGTAAACCACCCATTGCTTCCATTGGTTTAATGGTAGAACCAGGTGGATATACACCCTGCACAGCACGGTTGTAAAGAGGTTGGTCTAAATTATCGCGTAGTGAACTGTAGTCAGTATGACTAATTCCAGTCACAAACAAATTAGGGTTAAAACTTGGGCTAGACACTAAAGCTAGAATTTCACCTGTACGAGGATCAATAGCGACAATAGCTCCACGACGACCTGCGAGCTGCTGAGAAGCGACAACTTGTAAACCGTAATCTAAAGATAAATAGAGGTCATTACCGCGAGTAGGGTCTTTACGACCTAAATGACGCAATACATTACTATGTGCATCTGCTTCAACAGATTCGTAACCGGGTGTCCCATGTAGTAGGTCTTCATAGCTTTTCTCAACACCAATTTTTCCAATTAGGTTGGTCCCAGCATATAAGTCTTTATCAATACTTTTTAATTCTTTATCGTTGATACGCCCGACATAGCCAATCACATGAGCAAATAACTCACCGTGTGGATAATAGCGAGTCATTTGTGTCTCGATTCTTACACCTGGAAACTTATATTTGGCTTCACTAAATTTAGCAATATTAGCTTCAGTTAGATTAAGTTTAATCGCGACGCGTTCAGTTTTACGGGCAGTTTTTATACGGCTTTTAAAACGGTCAATATCTTCTTGTGTTAAATCTAAAATAGGTTGTAATTGCTCAATGACACTATCAACATCTTCTACATCTGTTTTACTTAAAGTTGCTGTAAAAACAGGATAGTTATCTGCTAGTAATACACCGTTTCGGTCATAGATATAACCACGAGCAGGCGGAAGTGGTTGTAAGCGAATTCGGTTTTTGTCAGATGCAGTCGAGAATTCGTCGTAGTGAAAAATTTGCAGGTAAGCGTATCGGCTAATTAAGACTAATAAGCAGATGGTCACGATCCCTACGGCAAAAAAGATACGACCTCGATAAATGCGCTTTTCTTGCTGGATATCTTTTAAAGGAAAGTGCTGTTTCATAAGGATCGACTTAATGACATAGGGTAGAAAAATAGCTGCTTATTCTAACGCAAGAGCGCTTAAAATATTGCACAATTTTCAAAGTTTCATTGCATTTTAATAAGATACTTTTTGACTTTGCAGACAACAAAATTGTAGATACTTGTATATAAGAAGCAAAATAATTCTGTTAAAGTCTCTCATTCAATAGAATAGGGTTGTTCTCACCATACGATTAGGGAAAATGGAGAAAATAATGAGAAAAATTTATCCCTTACTTGCAGTTTTGACAGTAAGTAGTTGGGCCCATGCTCAAGACTACTCGTTTCTTCCGGAAGCAAAATTAGCAGGACATAATGCATCTACCTGGAATGTGGGTGCAGGCGTTACTCAAAAATTATTACATCTTAACGGTGAGTGGGTAAATCCGTATGGTATTGCCTATGCCAAAGCCGGTGCATTTTTGAATGGTGACAAAACCGCTGGTGGTCAAGTTGGCTTCCGATACCCTTATTATCTTACTGGCACAGACAAAAATGGTTACTATATCGGTTTCTATGCTGGTCATCTTGATAGTAAAGAGGTCGATGGTGATTTTAAATCCCGTTTAGGTGCGGGTGTTGATTTAGCCTATGTGTGGTTAAATCCAGAAAGAATTAGCACTTTTAGTGTGGGTATCGGTGCGGCTGAAAAATTAACCGACCAGAACGGAAATGTTGCTGCAGATACGAAACCACAAATTCAATTTTCTTATTCTCTAAGTTTTGGTTTATAAAACAAAGCAGTTTATCGTTAACTCGCCATAAGCAGAGCACAAATAAATACGAGAGTCTTACATGTTAGAGTACGTCAGTGGATTGTGGCAGACCTTTTTACACAGACCTGATTTTTGGGCCGTTTTGAGTATTATTCCTGTAACGGCTTTTGTCACATGGGCACATGTGTGGATGGCTTTAAAAATGGTATTTTACCCAATTAAATTTTGGGGATTCCATTTAGGACCCTTGCCAGTAGGTTGGCAAGGTATTGTGCCACGTAAAGCAGGACGTATCTCTGGGATTATTACCGATAACACTTTATCTAAATTGGGTTCATTGCGTGAATTTTTAGAAGCAATGGATCCTGAAGATATGGCCCGTATTATTGGTGAACAAGTCGGTTTTGAACTTGAACATCTTATTGATGAAGTCATGATCGATCGTAATGCTGTGCTTTGGGAAAATCTACCTTATTCAATTAAACGCCGTATTTATGCTCAAGCACATAAGCAATTGCCGGGTGTGCTAAAAGAATTAGTGACTGAGCTGACCATGAATGTAGAGTCACTGGTTAACATGCGTGAAATGGTCGTGAGCCAGATGGAAGGTGATCGCCGTTTAATGGTACGTATGTTCTTAAAGGTGGGTCAAAAAGAAATTAACTTTATTTGGCATATTAGTGCACTGATTGGGATGTTCTTTGGTATTTTCCAAATGGTGGTTTGGTTTGTAGTACCATGGCACTGGACAGTACCATTTTGGGCTGCAATTTGGGGCTTTTTAACTAACTGGATCGCAATCTGGATGGTGTTTAACCCAATTGAGCCACATTATATTCGTTATCCACAGATTTTTAGATTAGCAAAAGATCGTAAGTTTCCATGGATTGTACCAGTTCTTCGAATTGGGACTTATAATGTCCAAGGCGCTTTTATGAAGCGTCAAGAGGAAGTCTCTGATGTGTTTTCGAGCGTAGTCACAGAAGATTTGATCACGTTAAAATCGATTATGACCGAAATGATGTACGGGCCGCGTAAAGATAAAACGCGCCGCATTGTTAAGCGTCATATTAACGAAATCATGGAAACCCCGTTAGTTCGCACCTCTTTACAGCTTTCTTTAGGGCCAAGAGAGTACGCAAGATTAAAGACGGACTTGATTGATCGTTCAATTGAAATTACGATGGGACCCGTATGTGACCCAGCACTGAACGCAAGCCGGGCACAGAAGATTTTTCAAATGTTTAAAGAGCGTATTCGTGAACTAACACCAAAAGAATTTCAGAATTTATTACGTCCTGCATTTCAGGAGGATGAGTGGATTCTTATTGTACTAGGTGGGGTAACCGGATTTATTGCTGGTACAATACATTTGTTTGTGGCTTTCTTATAATTCGATGTCAGGCAGGATCTATTGAAGATTAACGAGACTTTTTCTGCCGGACTTCATATTCATTGTTTTAAATGAGGATGTTTTTTATGCGCATTATTTTACTCGGACCACCTGGAGCAGGCAAAGGGACTCAGGCTCAGTTGATCTGTAAGCGCTACAATGTCCCACAAATTTCAACCGGTGATATGCTCCGTGCTGCGATTCGTGAAGGTACTGAATTAGGTCTAAAAGCTAAAAGTGTAATGGAATCTGGTGGTTTGGTTTCAGATGAACTTATTATCGGTTTAGTAAAAGAACGTATTGCTCAACCTGACTGTGCAAATGGCTGCATTTTCGATGGTTTCCCACGTACTATTCCACAAGCTGAAGCTCTGGAAAAAGAAGGGATTAGCATCGATCACGTAATTGAAATTGATGTTCCTGATGAAGAAATCGTAAAACGTCTTTCTGGTCGTCGTCAGCATCCAGCTTCTGGTCGTGTTTATCACACTGTATACAATCCACCTAAAGTGGAAGGTAAAGATGATGAAACTGGTGAAGATCTTGTTCAACGTCCAGATGACCAAGAAGAAACAATCCGTAAGCGTTTAGCGTCTTATCACACTGAAACAGAGCAACTGGTTGGTTTCTACCAAGGCCGTGCTGCTTCTGGTGAAAATGCTCCAACTTATGACAAGCTTGATGGCTTGCGTACAATTGAAGATGTACAAAAAGATTTGTTCAACATCTTAGACAAATAATTTAATATTGTTTGTAATAATGAGCCCTCTTTGTGAGGGCTCTTTTCTTTCATTAAGTGCAGGAGAACAATATGAAAATCATATTGATTTTGGTGGTATTGCTGAGTCTGGCACTAGTAATATTTTTGGCTTTTCAAAGCTACAAAATGCTAAGACAGGTTCAAAAACAAGCAAAAGAAGAGCGTAATGAAAAAAAGCGTCTAAAGTAAGTTTGATTGGGTATGATCCCTATACCCAACCATATTTTTAAGCTTCAATATTTTTAATGGCAATTTGCTTTTGTGCGCCAAATTCAAAGCGATCAGGCCAGTTACAGACATCTGCAACAACACATTCTGCACATTTCGGTTTACGGGCGATACAACAATAACGACCGTGTAATATGAGCCAGTGATGTGAATCTAAAATAAATTCTTTAGGAATGACCTTAATTAAGCGGTGCTCAACCTCAAGAACATTTTTACCTACTGCTAAACCAGTTCGATTTCCCACTCGGAAAATATGAGTATCGACAGCCATGGTGGGTTGTCCGAAAGCCGTATTTAAAACAACATTGGCTGTTTTACGCCCGACACCCGGTAAAGCTTCTAAATCTTTTCTGTTGCTTGGAACTTCGCCGTTAAATTGTTCCATTAAAATCTTACAGGTCTTAATGACATTTTCGGCTTTTGCGTTATAGAGACCAATTGTCTTGATATATTCCTTTAACCCATCTACACCTAAGTTATAGATTTTTTCAGCTGTATTCGCCACAGGGTAGAGTTTATCAGTTGCTTTATTAACACTTACGTCGGTCGCTTGAGCTGACAACATAACTGCAATAAGTAGCTCAAATGGAGATGAATATTTTAACTCGGTTTGAGGTGAAGGTCGTTGTTCGCGAAGGCGTTCAAAGAAAATTTGAATCTGCTTTTTCGTCATATTCTTGACGGCCATTCAGACCTCCTGTAATTGCATGAGTTGCTGTTGAAGTTCTTCAAGTTGAAGACGTTTTTTAGCATCTTCACGTACACTGAGTTGTTTTTCCAGTTTCTTAATTTGCGTACGAATTTTCGCTAACTCAATTGTAGTTTTTGCATCAGTTGACACAACTTCTTTGGGTTTCTCGATGAGCTCGATTGAAGGTACTTCATCAAGTACCTGAGAGAACTGGGCAAACAGTTGGGTATCAATTTCAGCGCGTACTACAGGCCCTTTACGGTAAGTACGACGCTTTTCTTCTCGCTGAATGTGAGCGTAATAACGTTGTCTTAAATCATTTTGTTCAGCGATACGCTGTTGCTCATTTGGTAATGCTTGCGTGTCTTCGACCAAATCAATGCAATCTACCGGACAAGGTGGAATACATAACTCACAACCTGTACATAAGTCAGTCAAGATGGTATGCATGAGCTTACCACTTCCAATAATAGCATCTACAGGGCAAGCACTAATACATTTGGTGCAACCAATACATTCATCTTCCCGAATAATCGCTTTCATTCGCTGGGGACGACCATCGGCCTGTACAGGCCATACGCTAGTTTCAGCGGTTAACACAGGACGATTTAATAGATTTGCGAGTGCATCGGCTACAGGCTGACCACCTGGAACGCATTTATTTGCTTCTTCACCTTCAGCAATCGACTTTGCGTAGGGTAGACATCCATCACGATGTCCACATAAACCACACTGAGTCTGTGGTAATAACGCATCAATCTCGCGTATGAGAGAAATAGATGAATTCATAGTGGGCAAATAGCTTGGTTAAAACGATGCGATAATGAAGAAAAACCTAAGTAAGGTCAATGGATTTTAACGAATTTATTGGCTTTTTGATTGACCTAAAATGTAGCTAATATTGCACAATAATAGATCAATAAAAATGAAAAGATAAATGACTATTTCTTATTTTTAAGTAGTTTTTCTAAAAATAAGTTTTTGATAATTAAGATAAATAAAATAATTTAAAATAAGTATTGTTAAAATTGATGGAAAGGGATTTAATATTTTGCTGCTAAATGATGCATTTAAAAATGTATTGCACCAATTTAATTCATTACTATGCTGAGGACCGTGCATTGAAATACAACAACCTGAATGAATTCCTGAATTACGTGCAAGCGCGTGATCCGCATCAACCTGAGTTCTTACAAGCTGTCGAAGAAGTTATGACGAGTTTGTGGCCATTTATTGAAAAAAATCTGGAATATGCAGAGCAGGGATTGCTAGAACGTTTAGTTGAACCTGAGCGTGTGATTCAATTCCGTGTTTCATGGATGGATGATCAAGGTCAGACTCAAGTTAACCGTGCTTTCCGTGTTCAATACAATTCAGCAATTGGTCCATTCAAAGGTGGAATGCGTTTCCATCCGTCGGTCAATCTATCAATTTTAAAATTTTTAGGTTTTGAGCAAACTTTTAAAAACTCACTGACGACTTTGCCAATGGGTGGTGGGAAAGGTGGTTCAGATTTTGATCCTAAAGGTAAATCTGATGCTGAAATTATGCGCTTCTGTCAGGCACTCATGATTGAGCTTTATCGCCATTTAGGACCTAATACGGATATTCCTGCGGGTGATATTGGCGTGGGTGCGCGTGAAGTTGGTTATATGGCAGGCATGATGAAAAAGCTGAGTAACGACACCGCTTGTGTCTTTACCGGTAAGGGAGTTTCATTTGGTGGTAGCTTAATGCGTCCTGAAGCAACTGGTTATGGTGCGGTTTATTTTGCAGAAGAAATGCTAAAAGCCCGTGGACAATCTTTTGCTGGTAAAACTGTTTCTGTTTCAGGCTCTGGTAACGTCGCACAGTATGCGGCAGAAAAGGCGATGTTCTTAGGAGCAAAAGTTGTTACCTTGTCGGACTCAAACGGTACAGTTTATTTAAAAAATGGTTTTACAGATGATTTGCTTGCTGAAGTAATGGAACTGAAAAACGTTAAACGTGGTCGTATTTCCGAGTTTGCTTCTAAACATGGTTTTGAATACTTTGAAGGAAAAACACCTTGGCATATTCCTGTTGATATTGCTTTGCCATGTGCTACACAAAATGAATTAACAGGTGAGGACGCTAAAACACTTATTTCTAACGGTGTCATTTGTGTAGCTGAAGGCGCTAATATGCCATCTACACTTGAAGCAGTTGAACATTTTATTGAAGCTAAAATTTTATATGCCCCAGGTAAAGCATCTAATGCGGGTGGGGTGGCAACCTCTGGTTTAGAAATGTCTCAAAATGCAATTCGTTTAGGCTGGACACATGCTGAAGTCGATGAACGCTTACATGCAATTATGAAAGACATTCATGCCAATTGTGTTAGATACGGTACTAAAGAAGACGGTAGTGTGAACTACGTAGACGGTGCCAATATTGCAGGTTTTGTAAAAGTTGCTGATGCAATGCTTGCTCAAGGTATTTTCTAAGATAGAAATAAAAAATCCGATGCATAAGCATCGGATTTTTTTAGTCTAAAAACTTATTTTTTAGGTTTTTTAACTAACTCTTGTTCTACAACCATATCCAATACATCTGCTTGACTAGATTGGTCTGCAGCTGGGTTTTTCACTTCAAAACGTTTTACACGCAAAATTACGCGTTGGTCTGGTTTATGTTCAAACCCTTCGATTTGACCGTAATATAATGACCAGTTTTTGTCAGCGTAAGTTTTAACACCTTTGTCATCATATTTAATTTCACGAACTTGCATACAAGTTTGTGGCGCAACACCAGTACAAGATTTAGTTTCTGGAGCTACTTCTAGGAAAACAGTTTTTCCTTCAGATTGATATTTTGCTTCAGGTGTCATTTTACCTGTGAAAGTATATTTCTGGCCTTGAGCATCAGACACTGTCAATGTTGGTTGATCAACATTTGTAGTATTGAGTTCAAATGGAATTGCACGTTTTTGGAAGAGGCTACTAGAGAACTGTTCCTGTTTCATTAAAGCAGGTTCACACGCCATCATCGTCGACATTACGTCAGCTGTTATAATCGTATTATTTTCAACTTTCCAAGTTGTTCCTTGGCGGTTACAACCTGTTGCGATAGATAAACGGTCATTTGTAAAGTTAAGAACGATTGGCTTTTTAGTATTTTCAGGCTGATATGACCAAGAGTAGTCTGTTAAAGCTTGAGTATTCACGGCTTTTTGACCTTGGAAAATGTGTTTTTGACCAGTTTTATCTGTCACCGTTAAAATCACTTGACCATTAGTGTTGCTAATTTCGATTGGTAATTTTGCTTCGTTAAAGATGCTATTCGACAATTGTTCTTGTTTCATTAAATCATCTTGGCAAGCCATCATAGTTGAAACAAGATTAGAAGTAACAAGTTGGTTACCTTCAACTTTCCAAGTACCGCCTTGGCCATTACAACCTGTATTGATTGCTAATTTACCATCTGCATTAAAGTTAAGAATAAGTGGCTTAGAAGCTTTTACATTTTGGTAAGTCCATGCATATTCACCTAAAGTGGTTGCAAGGTTTTGTTGTTGCTCAGATACAATTGGAGCAGGAGTATTAGTAACTGTTTGACACGCCATCAAAGAAAAAGGTAATAACGCAAGAATTAAATATTTAATTTTCATTTAAAAACTTCAAGTAAAAAAACAACAGTAATAAGCTTAAAACATTCTTAAAAAAAGAAAATGTAAACATTTGATTGTTTCGGTTTTTAAAATGTATAAGTTTGTAAATTATTCTAATTTTCAACAAAAATAATGGTATACCCCGCAAAATGGGGTATTTGCTAATAATTAATCAAAACGATAGATATCCATTCCTAATGAGCCCATTGTGAAGCTACTATGAACAATCGTAAAGCGATTGCCTGTACCCATAGCAAAAAACAAAGGTGCAAAATGTTCAAGCGTAGGGTGGTTACGTTTCACAAACGGCAGTGATTGCCAGTCTAAAACTCCATCATAATCTTGATGGGAAAGCTTATTAACGACAGTATTTCTAAAAGTTGAAGCCCATTCAGGAACTTTAGAGTTGTCTCCTTGCCAAGATAACTCTGCAAGATTATGAGTAATACTTCCCGAACCAATGAGTAAGATTTGTTTATCACGTAAAGGGGCAAGCGTTTGTCCTATACGATAAATTTCTTGTGCACTTAAATTTGATGGCAAAGAAATTTCGACTACAGGAATGTCTGCATCTGGGTACATATGCAATAAAGGCATCCATACGCCATGATCACGAGGACGGGTACTATTGGCATGTGCAACAAAGTGAGCATCGGCCAATAATTTTAAGATTTCTTCTGCTAATGCTGGTTCGCCAGGCGCACTGTAGCGAATTTCATATAATTCTTTAGGAAATCCACGGAAATCATGCCACGTTTCAGGACGAGTCGAAATGCTCACTTCAAGTGCTTTACTTTCCCAGTGCGCAGACATCACAATGATTGCCTTAGGTATAGGAAGATTTGTGCCTAAACGGTGTAGAGCAGGTCCCACTTGTTCTGGATCAAGTGCAAGCATGGGCGAGCCATGGGAAATAAACAGTCCAGGAAGGGTTTGTAGTTCCATTTCATTACACCTGAGTTGAAAAGCAGAATAATAGTCATTATGCCAAAATCAGGACATGTTAAAAGTATCCTGATTTCAACGGATTGTTCTTAAAATGAAACGTTTGTTCTTTTTATGCACGGTGATAAGGATGATTATGATTAATGCTCATCGCTCGGTAAAGCTGCTCGATTAATAAAACACGTACTAAAGGATGGGGCATCGTAAGTTTTGAAAGTGACCAATGCCAAGCGGCAGCTTTACGTACCTGATCTGACAAACCATCTGGACCGCCAATCGCGAGAGCTACATCATTACCTTCAAGCATCCACTGTTTCATTGTGTCAGCTAATTTTTCTGTACTTAGTTCCCGACCACCAACTTCAAGAGCAATTAAGGTTTCATTCGGTTTTAAAGCATTTAAAATACTTTCGCCTTCAATTTGGCAATACTTTAAAATATCCGCTTCTGAATCATTCTTACCACGTTTGGCCATAGGCAGTTCAATAACTTGGGTTTGAACAAAAGGTTGGATGCGTTTGAAATAATCTTCAAAACCAGTAAGAACCCAAGCAGGCATTTTTTGACCAATCGTCAGAATACGAATTTTCATGTTATCTATTCATTAAAAAACAGCTGGCGCATTATACCTGAGGAATGAAAGCATCTGACGATCTAAAAAGCTGGCATAAAAAACGCAGTCCAAAAAACAGTGTTGGACTGCGATCAAATGATCATCTGTCTGGAGTTCAGATGATCATAGAGAATAAAAACAAGGCTATCTAAGAATTAGATAGTTAAGAGTACTCATTTATTTAAATACTCTTATTACCTATTATGAGGATGGTTGGATATTTTTCAATCAAATTGTGTAACAAAAAAAAGAGAGCCGAAGCTCTCTCTTTTTTATTTTTTAATTAGTGGCGTGCTGCTTTTGAGCCTTCCACTGGTTTTACAATCGGTGTTTTAGGTAAAGGCTTTGGCATCGAAACTAATGCTAAAGGTAAGATGTCATCAATACTTTTCACAGCTTTGATTTCCAAACCTTCTTTAACATTAGCAGGAATTTCTGCTAAGTCTCGTACGTTGTCTTGAGGAATAAATACAAGTTTTATTCCACCGCGGTGTGCCGCAAGAAGTTTTTCTTTTAAGCCACCAATACGCATTGCACGACCACCTAAGCTTGTTTCACCAGTCATTGCAATATCTGGACGAATTGCAATACCTGTAAATGCTGATACAAGCGCAGTTGTTAATGCTAAACCAGCAGATGGACCATCTTTTGGTGTTGCACCTTCAGGTAAGTGAACGTGTACATCAGTTTCTTCAAAACGAGAAGCTTCAATACCTAATTCATCGGCACGTGTACGCACTAAAGTCATTGCTGTAGTAATAGATTCTTTCATTACGTCACCGAGTGAACCAGTCGTAATGAATTTACCTTTACCTTTAACAGCTGCAACTTCAATGGTAAGTAACTCACCACCTACAGATGTCCAAGCTAGACCATTTACGCGTCCTACTTGTGCTTCATCTTCTGCGATACCAAAGTCAAACTTATGTGGACCTAAGTATTCTGGAAGATTGGCAGAAGTCACATCAAGTTGTAAGTTTTTAGACTTTTTACTTACTGCTTCTTTTACCACTTTACGCGCAATTTTAGACACTTCACGTTCTAAACTACGTACACCGGCTTCACGTGTATAACGTTGAACAATGTCACGAATCGCTTCTTCATGAATTGTTAACTCTTTTGGACGTAGACCATTGTTCTTAATTGCTTTTGGAACAAGGTAACGTTCAGCAATGTTAACTTTCTCATCTTCGGTATAACCCGGTAGACGAATAACTTCCATACGGTCAAGCAAGGCTTCTGGAATATTCATACTGTTTGCAGTACAGATGAACATCACTTCAGATAGGTCAAGATCAAGATCTAAATAGTGATCGTTGAACTTACTGTTTTGTGATGGATCTAATACTTCAAGCAATGCAGAAGCAGGATCACCACGGTAGTCTTGTGCCATCTTGTCAATTTCGTCGAGTAAGAACAATGGGTTCTTCACGCCAACTTTTGTTAAAGATTGCACGATTTTACCTGGCATCGCACCAATATAAGTACGACGGTGACCACGAATTTCAGCTTCGTCTCGTACACCACCAAGTGCCATACGAACAAAGTCACGGCCAGTTGCTTTCGCGACAGACTCACCAAGTGAAGTTTTACCTACACCAGGAGGGCCTACTAAACATAGAATCGGACCTTTGAGCTTTTTAACACGTGACTGAACAGCTAAGTATTCAACAATACGGTCTTTTACGTCATCTAAGCCGTAATGATCTGTATCGAGAATTTCCTGTGCTTTCGCAAGGTTAATACTCACTTTGCTCGCTTTATTCCACGGTGTATCTAAAATTACTTCTAGATAGTTACGTACAACAGCTGCTTCACTAGACGCAGGTTGCATTGCTTTAAGCTTACGGAACTCAGCTTCAGCTTTTTTACGTACGTGTTCAGGTAAATCAGCTTCAGCAAGACGTTTCTCTATTTCAGCAACGTCATCTTCAGCACCGCCATTCATGTCAGAAAGTTCACGTTGAATGACTTTCATTTTTTCATTTAGAAAGTATTCACGTTGATTTTTTTCCATTTGGCGTTTTACGCTGTCATGCAAAGTTTGTTCAATTTGCTGTTCAGCAGATTGATTTACCAAGTAGCTCATAAGCTCTTGCAAATGTGCTTCGAACTCATCGTGCTCTAAAAACTTCTGTTTAATTTCAATATTTAGAGGCACACGTGTTGCTACGAAGAACATGAGTTGTAGCAAGTCTTCAATTTTATTAGCTGCAGCAACGAGTTCGCGTGCATTACGTAATTTTGCTTCAGCATATTGAGCAAATAAAGTACGTAACTCTTGCAAACGAGTTTCTTGAGTAGCTTTATCTACGTTAATTGTCATTGGACTTAAGCTGTGTTCAGCAGTCAAATGGCTATCTTCATCGATAATCTTTTCAAGTTTAGAGCGATGTAAACCTTCAATAAGTACTTTAATGCAGTTTTCATCATTCTCATGATTTACGACTTGAACAATCTTAGCGACAGTTCCGTACTGATAAAGGTTATCGTGATCAATTTCTTCTGTAAGCGAATCTTTTTGCGCAACTACAAATACTAAATTGTCACTGTTACGAGCCACATCAACTGCATTGATCGATTTTTCACGACCCACGAATAACGCAATTTGCATGTGTGGATAGACCACTACATCACGTAACGCTAAAAGTGGTAATACACTTGGAACCTGAGGCTCTAAGTCAGTTTTTTCATTCATAATAAGTTCAGACATGGGCACTCCTAATGAGTGACAACGAGGTTGCCATGTTTTTTATAGTGATGTGTATTTCAAAAAATACAAGGGCCTCTCTATAGAAAATGTGGAAAAAATGACTAATTTAGTCAACTTTTTTATTAAAATATTATGAATCAATGGATTAATTCTTAAGAAGAATAAAATTTTGTAGAAAGGATAGGTAATTTAGCTTAATAATTATGAAATATTCATATAGTAAAAAAGACGTTTGGATGGAAAATAACCATTTCCTTATGTCATTTGTCGGCATTGTATAATTAACAATAATTCACAACTTATTCAATGTTTGGTGTCTAATAGAGGTGCTAATATAAATTGGTGAAACGGTCTGTCACGTAAAAGTAACCATCCTTAGGGTGGTTACTTTTATGATTTTGAAAGACATAAAAGTAAAAAACTGGTTTTATATGACTAAATTTTAGTAGTTTTTATATAAATATTATCTTTTAAAATAATAAACACGTTGAGGTGTGAGTAAAGCATCTAATGGCTGATCCCAACTCTGACGTTTTAAAGTATGTTCGATAAATTGAAATTGATGAGCTAACCCTAAACGATAAGGTTTGTGTTTTGCACTTGCCAAGGTACGATCATAATAGCCCCCTCCCATGCCAATACGCGTACCATATTGGTCGCATGCCAGAAGTGGCATGATCAATAAATCAAGTGATGAAACATGTTTTGCTCTAGTTGCCATCGGTTCTTTCATTCCCAATGGATGATGAGAAAAACGTCGATTTACATATTGGTTTTTAGATATTCTTACCCAGACTAAACGTTGGTTCATAGAACAAATCATAGGTAAATAAACTTGTTTATTTTTTTGAAAACATAACTTTATGATCAGATCTGTATGAACTTCTCCGAAGGCATGTAAATATAAACCAATTTTTTTTGATGAATGAAAAATAGCAAGACTGTTTAAATGATGGAGAACATTAAGCTGAGCTTTTTTTTGCTCCAATGGGGACAAAGAGCGTCTTTTAGATCTTAAATTTTTTCTAATAAAACTAAGTTCATTCATGCGTAAATCTAACAAAGATTTGAGATCAGTCGAGCAAAATTATACCTATTTTTCTTAAGATTTATGGAAATAGAGAACTAATTAAGAAATAACTTTAAATTTACTTGATACAAGGTATTTTCTTTAGTGATAAAAAATTCTATTTCTTTACGTATTACCAGTATTTATTTACATTTAATCAGATAAGAATATTTAAAAGGATGAATGTGAAATTGTTAAGCCTATGAAGTTAAAAATTTTAACCATTACAATAAGCGCTAGTCTGCTACTTGGTGGGTGTACAAAACAAACAGAACCTGAAGCTGCTGAAGTTGATTATAAAGCTCAATTTGAAGAATCTGACCGTAAAATAGGAGAGTTTCTAGATCAACTAGATAACCCGAATACACCGCAAGAAATTAAAGTCAAAATCTTATGTCATGACTATCCAGAAGTTTATAAGACCCAATATATGCCTGCCTTAATAAAAATTTCGCCTAAACCTTATACCGAAGACAAATTATTAGCGGATTTGAAAAGTGCGACTGACTACTATAAGGATGCTTTTGCAATTAGATGTACTCAATAATTTTGAATTGAATTTAATCTCAAAAAATCCGATAAATGTGAATTGATTGGCATTATTGGGTTGTGGTAAATTTTCTTCTATCTATATAAGTGAAAGTTTAGGGGATTTAGATATGGAAATCTTAAAGTTCTTACAGAGTTTTAATACAGTTGGTACATACTTAACGATCGCTTCAACCGTTTTAGTAGGTCTAATTATTTATTTTTATGTGATTAATCCAGCATAAACACATTTAAAAGAAATAGGGATCAATTTCCTATTTCTTTATTAATAATAAAACTCTGTAATTAATTTAAAGCTATAAAAATAAGGTAGGTATATGAAGTTTAAATTATTTTTTCTTAGTTTTTTAACTTTTGGCTGTTATGCCGATGAAAGTGTAAATGACCCCGAAATTTGTAATGTGGTGAAGAAAGTTTCTTATACTGTCATGGAAGCGCGTCAACAAAAAGTCCCATCTGAAGAATTGCAGCATATAGCGAATAGTCTTGAAGATCCAAAGGCAAAAAAACTTTATCAAGATTTAATTACTTCTGCTTACTCAACCAAAGTATTCAAGACCAGCTTCTTTAAAAGAAAAGCGATAGAAGATTTTCAAACAGCTTGGTATCAAGAATGCCTGAGTAGAAAAGAAAAGTAATTTTGAATTCAGAGACTCATTCATCTCTAAAATAATAATGTCATGCATTATTAAATGCTTGAGAAAAAAATCGTACCGACAGGTCTGTATTGAAAGGCTAATTGATATAAATTTTTGAAATTTTATTATTTAATTAAAAATAAATGCTCCGAAGATGCCGCTGCATGTGTCGTTACCCTGAACCCGATGAGTTCAAGGTGGACGCGACGTATACTTGCTGGGTTTCCTACTCGAAGGTAGGCATACACTCTAAATATACAGAACGCAATCCATAAGTTTAAGTATCGGCAGGGGAATAGACCCGCTGGCGAACATCCCAGAGATAGCTTAAGTATAACCGATCTGACTATGTTGGCAATCACTTGAGTCTATGGAACTGTAAACTTAGTTTGCGTTTGATGAAGCTTTGTACATTGAACGTGGATAAAACGATATTCAACTGTAGTTGATAGTCAAAATAAAAAAAGCCTTGCATCTATGATTTATAGAGCAAGGCATTTTGTGGTAATCAAAGCTTGTTAAATAACCTGCTCCACATCTTCTAAAATCGCTTGCAGTAGGCGTTCACAGTGAGTGTATTCCTGCAAAGATTTATTAAGGCTTAGCACTTCTTGAGTTAACTGTAGAGCGACCATAATGACTAGTTTGTTGTGCTCAACACGTGGGGCACTACGGCGCATGTCATTAAATTTCTCATTGAGAAGTTGTGCTGCGCGTTCAAGTTCATCTTTTTTATCTGAGGTAGTCGCGAGTCTAAAAGTTTGCTCAATCAGCCTAAGCTCTACCATGACTTGTTCACTCATGATTGGATCTCCTCACCAGTTTCAGCATTAGGATGGGCAAGTTGCTGGATTTCTTGAGCGTGTTGATCTTGAGCAGTGCCTAAAATTCCTAAACGCTGAATAATGGCTTCAACTTTTGATTTGGCAAGCTCATTTTTTTGTAACAAACGGTCACGATCTTGTTGTAAATCATGCAGCTCTTGTTGGGTTTGACGCTGGTGGGCTTGTAACTTCTCTTTTGCAACACGTAATTCATTTCGTTCTGCAAGAATTTCTTGAAAACGATTTTTTAAATCAGTCGTACTTTTTTCTAATCGGCTATAACGTTCGGCAAGTGTGTTAGCATCTTGATTCAATTGTTGAAATTGGCCTTTTAACTGAGAAAGTTGCTCAGTTACCGACTCAATTTCCTCTTGTTTTTTAGTGATAATACTATTTTTTTGCACAACTTGTGCGTGATGCTCTGTTTCAGCCAGTTCTTTAGCTTCTGAGAGTGCCGCATGTTCACTCTCTAAATGATGTAAGCGTGTTTTTAAAACGCTAATATGCGCTTGTAGCCGCTGTAATTGTTCTAACATAACGAGGTCGCACAGAATTGCAATCAAAGGTAATATATACAAAGTATAGAGATTGGATAAACGAATGCAAGACGATATTTCAGGCTGGACAGATTGGAACGCTCATTTTGAAGGAATTGAAGAAATTTCAAGCCCTAGTGAGTTACATGGTCTATTAACAGGTATTGTTTGTGTGACAGAAGCGCCTACGCGTGAAGAATGGTCACAAATTTTAACAACCCTTAATGTGCCAGAGTTAAGTGAAGATGCTTTAGCGCTTTTGACTGACGAAGCAGAAGATGTGGTTCATGCTTTATCTGAAGATGAATTAGATTATTTACCAATGCTTCCAGATGATGAACATTTACTTCAAGAGCGTGTGCAAGCACTATCTGATTGGTGTGCGGGTGTTGTGTTAGGTTTCGGTTTGGCATCAGGTCATGTTCGTGGTGATGAGCGCGAATTGATTGAACACCTTCAAGATGTTGCTGCAGTAGAATTTGAAGATTCTGACAATGATGAGGAAGGCGAAAGCAGCTACGAGGAATTGTATGAATTTGTACGCTTGATCCCTGTAAGCTTGTCGATTGGTAGAAAAAAAATCACTGTAGCTGAAAGTTCTTTATTGAAAAACTTTCATGCAAAAAGTAAAACTGCTGCTCTAGGTACAGATCAGAATATTGTAGAAATGTTCACACCACATCGTCCAAGCTAATTGAGGCGATGTGTTATTGGTTGTATTTTATTTTTTGACTTTAAAATTCTAAATCAAGTAGATCATTATGAAATTGCCTCAAGCTGATTTTCAACATCGTAGAGACCGTTTAGCAGAAAAAATCGGTCCTAACAGTATTGCAATTATTGCAACGCGTGAGGAGATGTACCGTAATCGTGATGCGGATTATAAATTTCGTGCCGATAGTAGTTTTTTCTATTTGACGGGCTTTGCTGAGCCTGAGGCAGTTGCAGTTATTGAAACTTTTGAGGATGTAACTGACTATAGCTATAGTCTTTTTTGCCGTGAACGTAACCGCGAGATGGAAATCTGGAATGGTTACCGTGCTGGAATTGACGGTGCAATCGAAGACTATGATGCAGATGAAGCCTATGCAATTGATCTGCTTGATGAAGAAATTATTGAAAAGTTATTAAATAAAGAACGCCTTTATTATCGGATTGGGCAAAATGCTGCGTTTGATGCACGAGTGAGCCAGTGGATTAAAAAAGCAGATGCTGAGCATCGACATCAAGGTGCTCCAGCTCAACTGGTACAGCTCGACCGTATTGTCGATGAAATGCGTTTAATCAAGTCACCACAAGAACTTGAGCTGATGCAAACTGCTTCAAAAATTAGTGCTCAGGCACATACCCGAGCGATGCAAATCGTGCGTCCAGGTATGATGGAATATGCGCTTGAAGCCGAGCTCAATTATATATTTGGGCAAAACGGCTGTGTCCCGTCTTATAACAGTATTGTTGGTGGTGGGGCTAATGCCTGCATTTTGCACTATGTTGAAAATAACCAACCTCTTAAAGACGGTGATTTAGTCTTAATTGATGCTGCATGCGAATATGAGTTCTATGCGTCAGATATTACCCGTACTTTTCCGGTTAATGGTAAGTTTAGTGCTGAACAAAAAGCGTTATATGAAGTTGTATTGGCTTCTCAATATGCAGCGATTGATGCAGTACGGATTGGTAATTCGTACCGTGAGCCTCATGAAGTAGCCGTTAAAATTTTAACCGAAGGCTTAGTGGATTTAGGCTTGCTCAAAGGTGATGTTAACGAACTTATCGAAACCGAAGCATACCGTCAATTTTATATGCATGGTACAGGCCATTGGTTAGGAATGGATGTACATGATGTCGGGTCTTACAAAAAAGGTGAAGACTGGCGTCAATATGAAGAAGGTATGGTCGTTACCGTTGAACCCGGCCTATACGTTGCACCAGACGATGAAACTGTAGATAAAAAATGGCGTGGTATTGGTATTCGTATTGAAGATGATGTGGTCGCAACCTCGAAAGGACCACGAGTTTTAACTGCTGATGTAGTTAAAAATATTGCAGATATTGAACATTTAATGGCGCAAGCTAAATCATAATTAAACGTATTCGCCAAAGGAGCACAACTCGATGCAACAACAAGTGATTATTGTAGGTGGGGGAATGGTTGGACTTAGCCTTTCACTCATGCTGGCGAAGGCTAATATTGCAGTAAAGCTGTTAGAAGCTGTGAAATACCCAAGCTATGATGATCAAAATGTTGCCCCTTATCATTCCAGTTTCGATGCGCGTAATACGGCTTTATCGCGTCGTAGCGTCCAGATTTATCAGAAGCTGGGGTTATGGGATGCCTTACAGCAGCACGCGACTCCAATTCTACAAGTTCACATTACTGAACAAGGCAGTTTTGGTAAGGCCCGATTAATTGCAGAACAAGAAAAAGTCGAAAGCTTTGGGCAGGTGATTGAAAATGCTTGGTTGGGTCGTGTTTTATTGACTCAAGTACGTCAGCAGCCTTTGATTGAGCTGATTGATGGCGTTCAAGTGACTGCTTTAACTCAAGATGCTGAGCAAGTACATATTGAGGCCAAGCGTGGTGATGACCTTTTAAAACTTGAGTCAAAACTATTAATCGCCGCAGATGGGCGTGACTCTTTCTGTCGTCAGGCTATCGGCGTTGGTGTAGATGTTCATGATTATGATCAGGTTGCAATTGTCACTACCGTTCAGACTTCAAAACCACATGATCAAGTCGGTTTTGAGCGTTTTAGTGCATTAGGCCCTTTAGCTTTATTGCCTTTACCGGGCGAATATCGCCGTTCGGTTGTATGGCCTGTTAAAAAAGGCACTGAAGGTGAGTGGTTAGGTGAAGAAAACGACCAACACTTTTTAGATGCTTTGCAAAAAACTTATGGTGACAGAGCGGGTAAATTTGAAAAGACGGGTAAACGCTTTAGTTATCCGCTTTCACAAGTGCTTGCACATAAACAAGCAGTCGGACGCGTTATTTTAATGGGGAATGCGGCGCATACAATCCATCCTGTTGCAGGACAGGGCTTTAACCTATGTCTACGTGATGCGGATGTTTTAGTGCGTTACTTAGTGAACCAGCTAACTACTTCTGATGATATTGGTAACCCAGATAATTTACTGGCTTATGAACAAGCTCGTTTGTCAGATCAACAACGAGTCATTAAGTTCTGTGACACCGTGGTTCGTGGTTTTAGTAATCAAAATCCATTATTAAAATTAATTCGTAATATGGGATTAATTGCATTCGATGTCATTCCGGGAGTTAAACCACTGGTAGCGAACTATGCAATGGGGCTAAAAGCATGAGTGAAGTACTAGATGTTGTCATTGTTGGTGGTGGACTGGTTGGTGGTTTAACAGCTTTATTACTTGCCCAAGGTGGTGTACAGCCTACTGTGCTTGATGCTGCTCCTGTACTGGATGTTGAAAAAACACTAAGTGTGATGAACCCGCGTGTTTTAGCACTCAGCCAAGCGACCATTCATTTACTTAAAACTGTCAATGTTTGGGATGATCTAGCACGTCAAATGCCATATACAGGCATGCAAGTGTGGAATCTGAATGGCTATGGTGAAATTAATTTTGGTCACGAGTCCGTACAAAGACCAATGCCAGAACAGACCTTGGGTTCTATGGTTGAGCCAAGTGTGTTGAATGTTGCTATTCAACAAAAAATGCTTGAGCAGTTAACAGACTATCGTACTCAAGTTCGTGTGACTCGCATTGAGCAGGGTGTTGGTTGTTGGCATATTCAATTGGCAGATGGTACGACACTTAAAACAAAACTGCTGATTGGTGCAGATGGTGCCAATTCATTTGTACGAGAACAGGCCTTTATTGACCTAGATGTCTTAGATTACAAGCAAGCAGCGATTAGTTGTGCTATTAAAACATCTAAACCTCACAATCATGTTGCTCGTCAAATTTTCTTACCTACAGGGCCTTTAGCCTATTTACCGATGGCTAGTCTTGAAGAAAGTGAAAATGGCTACTGGCAGTCAATTGTCTGGACACTACCTGATGATTATGCCGATGAATATTCTGCTTTAACCGATCATGAATTTATGCAGCTTTTAACTCGTGAAAGCCAACATATGTTGGGTGAAGTGTTAGATGTACGTTCAAGAGCCCAATTCCCGCTCAAAGCGCGCGCCGCAAAACAGTATGTGAAAGCTGGTTTAGCTTTAATTGGGGATGCTGCACATGTGATTCATCCACTTGCTGGACAAGGGGTAAATATTGGTTGTTTAGATGCGGCTGTACTCTGTGATGCATTACTACATGATTTAGCGCGTGGCGTATGGGCAAATGAACAGACATTGTTGCGTTATGAGCATCGCCGTAAAGGCCAAAATGATGCAATGATGCATAGCATGTCGGCAATTGGCTGGTTGGAAAGTAGTGAGCTATTTCCATTTATCTGGGCTCGGAATGTGGGACTCAAGCAAGTTGAACAAATTTCCTTCTTAAAAGAGAGTTTTATGCAACAAGCAAACGGTTTAGGGTCTTTACAAAACACCCAGTATAGTCGTTAAAATAATTACGAAGTTTATGCTCTACTGGTCTAAATAAATATCAGTAGATATTTTTTAAGCAATCATTTATATATCATTACCAATTGGGTTGAAAAAGATACACATTTGACCAATTTGGCTCTTTGCTAAATGCAAAGAGATTGCTAAATTTCTGAGGTCTTGGGACCATAGCGATGATGCAATAGAAATCATTCTGGGGAGTGAAAAATGTCAGATATCAATGATTATGAAGATGCAGAAGATTCTGCTGTAGATGAAGATGAAGCGAAGGCAGCTGAAAGCGGTGCAGCTGATGAAGAAGCAAGCAGTATTAATGATACTGATATTGCTGAGGCAGAAACACTGACTGTGACTGCCAAGCAAAAACAGCGCCAAGCGCTGGAAGATGAAGTTGCCGCATTTTTAGCTCGAGGGGGGAGAATTACCGAAGTTCCTCCAGATGAACATAGCGACCATTAATCCTAAAAAGCATCACATGAGTGATGCTTTTTTTATTTTTAAGGTGCGTTCTGAAGCTCTCTCAAGATCCCGCATTCATCTACTGTTCGATTGGTAGAGCAGTGCTGTTTTAAATCAGTCAAAGATTCTTTTAAAAGTAATAATCGTTCGATTTTTTCTGATACTTCTTTTAAGTATTTATCGACTAAATTATCAATTTCTGTGCAGGCCTGTTTAGGCTGAGTTTTCATTTCTTTTAACGTTTTAATATCACTCAGTGAAATATTTAATTCACGGCAATGCTTAATAAATAAAAGGTCTGCAAGTGTTTGTTCGGTGTAAACACGATAATTATTTTCTGAGCGCTGAATACGGTCCAGCACACCTACTTTTTCGTAATAACGGATCGTATCAATTGGAATATCCGCTTTTTTTGATAATTGACCAATAGAAAAACTCATAAGACTTGACTCTGGAGCTACTCGAGGGTTTTTAATCACTATAAAAGAGTTTTTGAGGAAATAAAATGGCTGGATGTGGTTGTGCTTCAACATGTTCTCCTTCAAAGAAAGTGAGTCCACGTTTTAGAAAAGCGTTATGGATTGCACTTGTGATCAATGCCTTAATGTTTGTGGTGGAAATATTGGGAGGTTATAAGGCCCAATCTGTTTCACTTTGGGCAGATGCATTGGACTTCGCCGGAGATGCAGCAAACTATGCACTATCTTTAGTCGTTCTTTCGATGAGTTTATATTGGCGTGCGACAGCGGCATTAGTTAAAGGAATAACGATGGCGGCTTTCGGTGTTTTTGTCATTGCGAAAGTGGTCTGGTCGTATTTTTATGGTGTTTCACCCGAACCAATGGTGATGGGGGCAATTGGTGTAATGGCTCTAATTGCTAACGTTTCTGTCGCGCTTATGCTTTATGCATTTCGTGATGGGGATGCAAATATGCGTTCTGTTTGGTTGTGCAGTAGAAATGACTCAATTGCTAATATTGCTGTAATTTTAGCTGCGGTTGGGGTATTTGGAACAGGCAGTGTATTTCCCGATTTATTTGTTGCCTTTGTCATTGCATACTTGGGTGTATCTTCTGGTTATGCTGTTATAAAACAGTCACAACAAGAAAGAAAACAGGCAAGAGTTATAGTTGCCAGTGAAGCGTAATACTCAAGAGTAATAAAAAAGGATCTTTTATATGATCCTTTTTTATTTTAAGCCGTTAAAACAAGAGGGTTATAGCGATACTCCACATAACGCAACCAATAATGAAATCTAAAATTTTCCAAGCTTTGGGATTGGTAAATAGTGGCTTTAATAATCTTGCACCATAGCCCAGACTAAAAAAGAAAACCCAAGAGGCAAGAATGCTCCCCAAAGCAAAACTCACTTTGTCTTCAAGCTGAGTTGCAACTGAACCAATTAGAACAATAGTGTCTAAATAAACATGAGGATTAAGCCAAGTAAAGGCAAGACAGGTCACTAATGCTTGAGTTAATGTTTGTTTTTGACTGCTATCAAGGTCCATACTTTGGGTAGTCTTAAATGCAGCATAAAATGCTTTGGCACCGTAAACTAATAAAAACGTTGCCCCTAAATATTTAGCTACGGTAATTAAGATAGGTGATGCCGTCATGATTTCGGCAAAGCCTAATACACCACAGGCAATTAAAATTGAGTCGGATAGAGCACAGATTAAGCACAACCAAAATACATATTGCTGTTTAAGTCCTTGTTTTAGGACAAAAGCATTTTGAGCTCCAATTGCTACGATAAGCCCGCTACCAATACCGAAACCTTTAAAAAATATACTAAGAGAGAACATAACAATAAGGTGGAAAAAATCAGATGTGGGAATTATCTGACTTTTTATTAAAAAATAAGTAAAATTAAGAATATTTAGGTTTGGCTAAAAAAAATTTAGGTTTGATATGTTAGATAGCAAACAATGTGAAGCCTTTCTGGCGGTAGCAGAATTGGGAAGTTTTGATGCGGCAGGAGAGCATTTATATATTACGCCTTCTGCAGTTTCGTTACGCGTACAGGCTTTAGAAAAGTATTTAGGACAAATACTCATTATACGGGGGCGCCCGAGTGTGCTCACTCAAGCAGGGCAAACTTTATTGCAGCATTTACGTCATACGAGATTAATGGAGCAAAATTTATTACAAGGTTTGATGGGGAAATCATCCGAATCTGAATTTTATAAAATTGCTCTAGCTTCAAATGCAGATTCATTAGCAACTTGGCTTTTACCAAATATTCAGCAAACGCTTTTTAAAGAAAAAATCGTGTTAGAACTAAAAATTGATGATCAATCTCACACGCATACTTTATTAGAGACAGGACAAGTCAATGCCTGTATTTCGGCAGAAGAGCAGGTCATGTCAGGTTGTTTAGCTCAACCACTAGGAAAAATGCGTTATAAAATGTTGGCTTCTGCTGAATTCGTAAATAAATGGTTTAGCGCTGGAGTGAATAGAGACGCATTAAGAAAAACACCAGCAGTTATTTTTAATCAAAAAGACTTAATGCATTCAGAGGTTCTATTAAAAGGATACGGTTTACCGATGCAAAGTTATCCTTATAGTTTTATTCCAGCAACAGATGCTTTCGTCAAAGCAATTCAATTAGGTTTAGGCTATGGCATGGTGCCTGAACTTCAAGTTCAACCATTACTCGAAAATGGAACACTTGTTGATATTATGCCTGACGCCCAACTTGATGTTCCTTTATATTGGCACCATTGGAAAAGACAGTCGCAGCAACTTGATGTATTAACCGAGACGATTGTTCAGTCAGCAAAACATATCTTGAGATAAATTTAAGTCCGTGAGCGGGCATAAAAATTTGAAACATGCTGAATATAAAACTCTATATCTTGTGTTGAGTAACCTAAAAGTTGTCCGATTCTACGATCAAGCTCTAAACGATCTTCCAGTTGAGTCTCCTTTAGTGATTTTTCAATACATAACACAAGTTCATTTAAATCTGCTAAAGGTGCATTTTTATAGATCAGCATAATTGAAAATGGTGAAGGTAAAGAGGTTTCAATATCTTTACTCAGCATAGATAAAGTACCTTGCTCGAGATGCTCTAAAAACTCGGTAGGTAATAGATCATAAAACAAAGCGATAGGTTTCTCGCCTGAAAGTAATAATTCTAGTTCACACTCTTCATGCGGCCCAAGTTTTCCAAGCTGTACAGTCATGTAAATACTCTTATTTTTATCTTTAATATTATTATGCAAAATTCATGCACAGTGATGATGAAGGCTATTTATTATTCATCACTGTGCTTAATCAAAAGATTAAGATTGTGTTAACTCAAGCGCACGTTGATAAGCAACTTTTTTCTTAACTCCTGTTAAATCAGCAGCCAGTTGAGATGCCGCTTTAACAGATAAATCTTGAAGTAAGCGCTTTAAAAGCTCATCTAATTTCTCTTGTTCCAGATCTGTCTTTTCTGGTGCACCGCCAACTACTAGAACAATTTCGCCTTTTTCTTGATTGTGATCATTTTCAATAAAACTGACCAAATCTTTTAAAGTCATTTTTTTGATGGTTTCAAAGGTTTTGGTAATTTCACGTGCGAAACCTACAGGACGATTTTCACCAAATACCTCAGCCATATTTTTTACACACTCTAAAATACGATGTGGTGCTTCATAAAAAATTAAGGTCTGAGTCTCATTTTTGATTTTTTCTAATTGAGAAATACGTTGAGAAGCTTTTGATGGCAAAAAACCTTCAAAACTAAAACGATCACTCGGTAGGCCTACTGCACTTAAAGCGGCAATCGCAGCACATGCGCCAGGCACGGGAACAACCCTAATACCATGTTCTTGAGCAGCTCGAACTAACTTAAAACCAGGGTCACTAATAAGCGGTGTACCCGCATCACTAATTAAAGCAATATCATCGCCTGCAAGTAATTTTTGAACTAACTGCTCAATTTTATTACTTTCATTGTGATCATGACATGCAGTAAGTTGAGTCGATATATTATAGTGCTTAAATAATTGTGCAGATTGACGAGTATCTTCGGCGGCTACAATAGAAACTGATTTTAAAATATCAATTGCACGGAAAGTCATATCATCTAAGTGCCCGATTGGGGTGGCTACAACGAATAACTGAGCACTCATTTGGTTTTACTCCGTACAGATAAACAATTTAAATGGGGTAGTTTACCCGAAATTATGATTTGGGCGTGAACAATGTCTGCCAACCTTTGCTTTTCCAAAATGATCTGATTTTCATTTGTTCAATTTAGATCAGAAAGTACGGGTGGATTTAGCGAAATAACTTATTTATAAAAACATCTAGAGATGCTTTTCATTGGGGAAGATAAAAATGCTATTAGCGCAGCAGTTGGGTAAATGGGCGGAGCAAACGGCTTTAAACCTGTTGCAAAAGCAAAACTATGTATGGGTAACCAGTAATTATCATTCACGCCGTGGTGAAGTGGATTTGATTGTTAAAAGAGGACAAGAACTGGTTTTTGTTGAGGTAAAGGCGCGTACTATAGGAAATTATGGACAGGCTTGCGAAATGGTGACAAGAACAAAGCAGAAGAAAATTATTAAAACCGCGATGCGTTTTTTACAGCGCTACCCATCTTATCAGGATTTTTATTGTCGTTTTGATGTGATTTGTTTTGATTTTCCACAGAAAATTGCAAAAACAGTACAGCAAGACTTTTCAAATTTCCATTATGATCTGCAATGGATCGAAAATGCATTTACTTTGGATTAAGAGTTCATTACTCTTTTGAGCAAATTAAAACCGATGTTTTATGATCAAGCCAAGAAGAGATTGATAGGAGTCTGGTGGAGTGTTGAAACGTATTGCTGTAACAGCGCTTTGTGTCGCAAGTTTGTCAGGTTGCGCAAGTTTTATTTCTGGTGGAACAGGTACAGCTCCAGTCGGAACAGATAGTGGTGTACGTAGCTTAGGTCAGGTATTCATTGATTCTTCAATTAAACGTACAGCGAATATTAACCTCTATAAGCTTGATCAGCGTTTTAAACAATCACGTATTAATATCGAAAGTTTCCATAGTACTGTTTTATTAACAGGACAAGTGCCAGACCCATACTTGAAACAATTGGCAGAAGATAATCTTAAAGCCATGAGTGATGTAAAAGCTGTACATAACTATATTACCGTGGGTAATAAGGTCAGCTATAACACGATCATGCAAGATGCTGGTGTAACTGCAAATACACGTGCTCTATTAATGAAAGCGCCCGTTGTATCGGACAGTAAAGTACTTGTCCATACCGAAGATGGTGTTTTATATGTAATGGGCCGTTTAAATACAGCTGAAATTAATGATTTAAATAATGTGCTTCAAAATGTTGGCAACGTGACCAAAATTGTGACACTCATTGATAACATTGATTTAGCACCTGCGCCAGCGGCGAGTACTGCTAGTGCAACGACTACACCAATTATTAATAACGTCATTGCTCAACCAACAGTTCAAACTCCTGTTGCAATTGATCCTGACCAAACAGATCCAGCTTCGAATGCACAGTAATATATGAATCTGATTGAACAACTACAAAGTAAAATTGAACAGGCGCGAACTCTTTATAAAGAGTTCCGCCTTTATGATTTGGGGAGTTTTGCTTTAAACCGTTTTACGCCAAAAGATGGTTTTGAACAGGTCGCAAATGTACGTTATGGTCTAAAGCCGCGTCACCGTTTGGATATTTACCGATCTGTTAAAAAACTAGCACATCAGCCTCTTATTGTTTTTGTACATGGTGGTGCTTGGCAACATGGTAATAAGCGGGATTATCTTTTTATTGGTGAGACGTTTGCTAAAGAAGGTTATGACGTTGCAGTTATCAACTATCAATTAGCTCCTAAAAATATTTTTCCGAGTTTTGTTGATGACCTGACTCAGGCATTGAATTATTTACATCAAAACCAAGACAAACTCGAAATTTCTACAGAAAATGTTGTGCTTATGGGGCATTCGGCGGGGGCATTTAATGTAATGTCTGCTGTTTATCACCCAAAACCAAACCCTATTCAGTGTTTAGGAAATATTAAGGCGATTTTCGGTTTAGCTGGACCTTATCATTTTGATTATAAGGGTGATCCACTAGCTGAGGATGCTTTTGATCAAAGTATTTCTTATCAAGAAGTGATGCCATACTATTTCGTCAATCAAAATAGTATTAAACATTACTTGCTCATGGCTGAAAATGATCAGCTTGTCGGCAAAGAGAATACATTGGATTTGGATCGGGCTTTAAGACAGAGTGGAAATCACAGTCATATCGCTGTGATTCCCAAAACTGGACATATTACAATTTTGGCCAGTCTTTCTAGCTTTATTAGCCACTATTTCAGAACGAAAAGAACGATCTTACATTTTCTCGAAGAAGTGTTTTAAACGAGAGTCTCGTTTAAAACACGGCAGATTACCCAGCTTGGGTAATCTGCATAATCATTGAATGAGCAATACTTCCTTTAAACGGAATCTCAGGTAATTGATCAATTTTGAAGAATTGGGCATCTGCAATTTCTTCTTCTTGAAGCTTAATTTCACCCGACTCATATTCTGCCCGAAATGCCACCATAAGGTTACTCGGGAATGGCCAAGGCTGACTTGACATATATTGAATATTTTTGAGTTTTAAACCTACTTCTTCAAAGGCTTCACGTTGTACTGCCTCTTCAAGTGTTTCGCCTACCTCAACAAAACCTGCAATCAAACCATACATATTGGTTTTGTTATGAACTGACTTAGCCAGCAAGATTTCATCATCACCACGAGTAATGACGGTAATAATGCAAGGGTTTACACGAGGATATTGGTGGTAGCGACAAGAAGGGCATACCATTGCATATTCGGTTGGATGAACTTCTGTTGGATGTCCACAGTGGCTACAAAACTTATGGTTACGTCGCCATTCAAGTAATTGAACAGCACGGCTCGCTTGCAAAAACTGTTCTTTCGACCAGCTGGTAATAAGCTGGCGAATTGGGACAAGTTGTAAGCCTTCGGGGATAGGTTCCTCAGCAAGCAAGTCACGTGCAATGACCTGCTCATCATGAGTGAAAAGTAAATCACTTGCTAACTTTTCGACTTTGGGTAGTTGGAGATTCTGGTCAACCAGTAATTGTTGATGATGGAAAATATAAGCAAGTGATAATTCAGACATTAAGCTGCCTTTTTTTGAAGTTGTTGACTACTCGACAATGCTACATTAAACATGGATTGTAGAACAGGTTGTTTATTTTTTAAATTGTCAACTAACATGTCAATGCCTGCCAATACGTTAAAAATACAGTGAATTTGGTCTGTATTAAAAGGCTGGCTTTGTTCAAGTTGCTCTTGAACAAATTGGGCAGTTTGGAGTAAAGCATGTTGTTGAGTCGTGCTTCCTAAAAATTCGGCTGCACCTGCTAACTCTTTTAATGAACCTGCAATCGCTTCAATATTTTGTGTCTGATCATTGGCATACAACGTAAGACTTTGGCAGATAAAATCAATTAAATTTTTTGTCTCAGTAAGCAAAGCTTGGTGAGCTTCATCAAGACGATCTAAAGAAATAGCCGTATTATTCACGCTAAGTTGTAGACGATTTGACGTGTAATTGCGTACCAAAATACCAATTGAGTTCATAGCAGATAAAATGCTGTTCATCAGCTGCTGAGCATAGTTTTCATCACTTAAAATGTTAAGTTGACTTAAACTGCTGGCTTGTTGAGAAAGAGCAGAGGCGGCTTCATCAAGGTTTAGTAGTCTAAAGGTATGAGCCAGTTGTAAAAGGCTCGCTTGTAGTTGCTGTGCTTTTTCAGGCGACATATTTTGGTAGTTGTATTCAATATCGTTTCGCACCTTATTCATTTCATCCAAGATTAATTGGCTGACTGTGTGCATCGTATCAAAGTCAGGACCAAAAAGATGGCGACTTAAAACGAGTAATTGAGTATCAGTCGGTGTTTCATCACCAATATGAAGTTGGTTACGAATATGGTGAGCAATTTCATCTTCTTGAGCGATGACAATACTTAAAATATCTGCGAATGCCGCTAAATTAGGTTCAAAACTTTCGGGCGCTGCTAAAAATAGAGCAATATGACTTTCAATATTAATCAGTACACGTAGGCGTGAATCATTTAAAAGGAGGTCATCAATATGGTTAAAAGCGTAATTGACGAGCTGCCAATATTTTTGGCTTGGCTGAGTGTTCGCCATGCTGACCAAATAGGTTGCAATAAGTTTAAAGGCTTGAAAATTCTGAGCTGAGGCTGTCTTTTTTAAAAATTGGTGTAAAGATAGTTTGTATAGTTGATGGATGAACTGAGTTTTTTCACTAATTAATATTTCAGGCAAGGGTAGTTCAAGCGAAGTATTTGCAAGTAAAGGAACAATAGCTTGTCCCGATGTAGTTAGAGGCTTATTTAAAGCCAATTCTAAATTATTTAAAGTCGTAAGAAGAAATTGTGGAACTTGTATTTCACGCAAACAGATAAATTCAATATAGCGCTTTACCATGGTCGTGCCTTCGCTTAGGGCAACGACATCATCCGTATTAATTTGGGCTGGATTCGCAATAATTTTTTGCATCAACTCAGTCGAATATTGAGTGATTTTTGCAAGATAAGGAACATCAATTAAGCGTAGAACTTGAGTGCATTGCTTAAACTGTTCTAATGCATCATCAATACCAAAAGGGAGGGTTTGTTCTTCAATTAAGGTACTTACTGCACCTTCAACCAGTTTTATTGAACGATCAATTTCATGTTTAATGATGAGTAAAGCTGTTGGATCGAAATGAATCGACGTATGCTCAGACATAAACGTTCCCCTTTGCAAAAAAATCAATTGTTATATTCATAGTGCTCAATAATTTGAGCTAAAAATCTATGCGACTAATATAACTTAACTTACAAAGGGGAAAAGCTAAAAACACTAAAGAATCAAAAATTTATTTTGCAAAAAGGCAAGGTTCTCCGTGTTTTTCCTCATATTCTTTGACCCAAGTCTCATGTGTATTTAACTCTTCATCTGAAGGGTAAATTACAGGAAGATCAATTTGAACTCTGCTTCTATTGGTTGTTTGCTGGCTATTTTCACTCTGAGATAAGGCATCAATATCAAAAGAAACCTGACCACCAGTCATTGCCAAGTAAACATCAGCAAGAATTTCAGCATCGAGTAATGCGCCGTGGAAAGTACGGTCACGTGCTGGAATTTCATAACGTCTTACAAGCGCATCAAGGGAGTTTTTTTGTCCCGGATGTTTGTTTTTCGCTAAAGCTAAAGTATCTGTTACCTCACATACTTCAGAAAGTGCAGGAAGTCCTACGCGCTTAAACTCCATATCAAGGAAGTTCATATCGAAGGTCGCGTTATGGGCAATAATCTCTGCACCTTTAAGATAGTCAAATAAGGTGTCAGCAATATCCGCATAGAGCGGTTTATCTTTTAAGAAATCATCACTGATACCGTGGATGTTTTCTGAGTCTCCCACTGGTTTTTGTGGGTTAATATAAATATGAATCGAGCTACCCGTAAGCTTACGGTTAATCATCTCAATCGCGCCCACCTCAATAATGCGGTCGCCATCTTGGAAATAAAAACCAGTAGTTTCCGTATCGAGAATCAGTTGTCGAGGACCTTGTAATTTTAATTTGGCTTCGGTCACAACGATTTGAGGATGAATGTTATTGGTTGGCTGCTTACTTTCTTGTTCGACAGTTTCAACTTCAATAATTTCTTCTTCCACAATAATCATCTCAACTTCTTCAGATGCTTCAAGATGAATATTTTCCTCTTCTGTTGCGTCAGCCAGATCAAACCCGAAAGGGTCATCTAACAACCAGTCCTGTTCAGGCTTTTTTATATCTTGCGATACAGTGGCAGACTGTGGTTGCTTGAGTTCTTTCGCAGTTTTGTCTGCACCTAAATTAGCAAGCTGGTCTGCCATTTCATTGCCAGGGTGTCCTGCGTGGCCTTTAATCCAGTTCCACTCAATATTTCTACCTGCACAGACAGCATCTAATTTCTGCCAAAGGTCAGGATTTTTTACATCTTTCCAGTTTTTCTTTTTCCAGCCATGAATCCACTCAGTAATACCTTGCTTCACATAATTTGAATCTGTCCAGATAATCAAATGTGCATCGGCTGGGCAAAATGAAACACCTTCAATGGCAGCAGTAAGTTCCATACGGTTATTGGTCGTATCAGGTTCACCGCCAAATAATTTATGTTCACCCTGCTCAGTAATGACATATGCGCCCCAAC
Organism: Acinetobacter sp. LT1; assembly: GCF_059800965.1. Classification (NCBI taxonomy): domain Bacteria; kingdom Pseudomonadati; phylum Pseudomonadota; class Gammaproteobacteria; order Moraxellales; family Moraxellaceae; genus Acinetobacter; species Acinetobacter sp. LT1. Next base: position 41,244 of record NZ_JBBAXE010000006.1, on the reverse strand, counting down.
CACCTAAACCCGGATTGCCACGACATGCACCATCAACATACAGTGTGATTGTTTGAGACATAAATCGAAACCTAAACTAAAAGAAAAAGAACTGAATATGGTGTATTGTATACGCAAAAAGTTCGGTTCCATCGTATCAAAGCAAGGTTTTTTTAATTTCTTGTAACATTTCCATGCAAATGACATTAAATTATTGCCTTGTCTATCTTGCATGCTTTACTACAATGGCATCGAAGACCTAGGGTTTGTGGGCAGACCCCAAAAAAATATTACGCGAGTTGTTTGGAAGTTTTTATGTATAAACCAACCACATTTGTGTGGCAGCCATCTGCAGCATCATTGTTTAAAATTACCGTACTTAGCTCTGCGTTAGCTGCGTTGGGTATTACAACAGGCTGTTCATCGACTCCGCAATCTGCAAAAACCTCAAAATCGAAACAGGTCAGTGGTGCAGGTTATTTAGATGCAAGTAGTCTTGATTCATTGGAAGACTTACTTTCAGCAACTGATATGCGTGCTGTAGAGGGTGACCGTCTGCTTATTTTAAAGCATGGTGATGTCTGGAAACGTATGTCTGTTGGTTTCAAAATGGATTTGAACCATTGGGATTCACGTATTGAAGCTCAGCGTAGTTGGTTTATTTCTCGTCAGCCTTATCTTGATCGTTTAAGTGCCCGCGCAAGTCGTTATTTGTACCATACAGTTAAAGAAGCTGAACGCCGTGGTTTGCCGACAGAACTTGCACTCTTACCTGTAATTGAAAGTTCATATGACCCAGCTGCAACAAGTAGTGCTGCAGCAGCAGGTTTATGGCAGTTTATTCCGAGTACTGGCCGTATTTATGGCTTAAAGCAAACAGGCATGTATGATGGCCGTCGAGATGTTGTTGAGTCGACTCGTGCTGCCTATGAGTTTTTAGGAAGCTTATATAACCAATTCGGTTCTTGGGAGCTTGCTTTAGCAGCCTATAACGCTGGACCGGGACGTATTCAACAAGCAATTAACCGAAATCAGGCAGCAGGTTTACCAACTGATTATTGGTCTTTAAAATTACCTCAAGAAACCATGAACTATGTTCCGCGTTTCTTGGCTGTTGCCCAAATTATTAAAAATCCAAAAGCTTACGGTATTTCTTTACCACCAATTGCAAATAGACCCCATTTCCGTGAAGTGACTTTATCTGCACCTTTATCTTTAAATGAAATTGCTTCTGTAGCTGGATTAAGTCGTTCGGAACTCTATGCATTAAACCCAGGATATCGTGGTGAAATGGTAGACCCTGCAAGTCCAATGCGTATCTTGATTCCGGCCGATTTAAGTCCTTCAATTGATAATAAATTAAAAGGTATGAAGTCTGGCGGTGGTTCAGGTTGGTGGGCAAATGTGACTTCACCCTCTAAGCCAGATGTAAGTGCTTCAACATCTGTGACAATTAAAACCACGCCTGCAAATCAGGTTCAACCAGTTAAACCGTCAACACCTACTAGAACAACCAGTAGCTCTACCACGGTAAAAACTTCAACTCCTCGTGGGTCTGATGCTTTAGCCGCGTTTGCCGCTTCGGCTGATGTACCAAGTGCTCCACGTATTCCTGTTGCTGTGACACCTGCGGCAAATATTAAGCAAGTGAAGACAGAGCCACCAATCTCGGCTGCAGAACGTGAAAAGATTTTAGCGGCAGTTCGAGCTGAAGGTGAGAAAGAAACAGTTCAACAAGCTTTAGAGCCACAACCAACGCAGGCTGAAAAAGATCAAGTAGTTGCTGAGTTGAAAGCTATTGCACCACAAGGAACAGAAATTGTTGATCCTTATGATGGCAAAATTAAGTTAACTGCGATTCAAACAAGCCAATCAGTTGCAGAGCAACAAGGTAAAGAAGTAAGTAAAGGTTTTGCATATCCAAAAACTTTAGCTGAAGACGTGACTGTAGCTAACTCTGAAGATGGGCAGCGCAATAAAGACAAGCCTTACATTAAAACTGATACAGATGTAGTGGTTGTGCAGCCTAAAGGCAAACGTAGTACCTATACAGTTTTACCAGGTGATACTTTAGCCGTTATTGCGATGAAAAATGGCGTAAACTGGCGCGATGTTGCTAAGTGGAACCAGATTGATCCAGAAAAGACGTTATATGTTGGTTCAACGCTTTATCTTTATGACGCTAAGCCACAAGAAGCTCAAACGACTTCAAAAAGCACAGCTAAACCAGATGTATATGTCGTTCAGGCTAACGATAGCTTAAGCGGTGTGGCAAACCAGTTTAATTTGTCAGTAAGGCAGTTGGCTGAATATAACGATTTATCAGTGACTGATGGCTTATTTGTTGGGCAAAAACTACAGTTAAAAGAACCAAAAAATAGTCGCTCAAGTGCTAAAGCAGAACCGAAAGCTGTTCAGGCAAGTGCAAAACGTATAGCAACTAAGAGCTATACTGTGAAGCGTGGTGAATACCTTAAATTGATTGCAGATCGTTATGCGCTCTCTAATCAGGAACTTGCTGAATTAACTCCGGGATTAACTGCGGGCAGTAACTTAATGGTAGGCCAAAAAATTAATGTGCCTACACAAGATATTTCTGTAGATGAAGTTGCTGAAACTAAGGCTTCTAGTAAATCTGAGAAAGCATCAGCAAGTGTTTCTTATAAAACAGAAGGCTATAAAGTACAACGTGGTGATACTTTATCGAGTATTGCAACTAAATCAAAAATTAGCCTGGCTGAGTTAGCCGAGTTAAATAACTTAAAAGCAAATAGCCATGTACAGCTTGGTCAAACTTTAAAAGTACCGGCAGGCTTAAGTGTTCCAGAACAATACATTGTACAGTCTGGCGATAGTTTAAATGCGATTGCGAGTAAATATAATTTGCAAACAAGCTATTTGGCTGACCTAAACGGTTTGTCTCGTACCGCTGGTTTGCGTGCTGGTCAACGCTTAAAACTAACAGGAACTGTTGAAGAGGCGCCAACTAAATCTTCTAAAAACGCCAAAGAAGAAACACCAGAAACTTATACAGTTAAATCTGGTGATAGCTTAGGTAATATCGCTAATCGCTACCACTTACAGTTGGACTATATTGCTTCATTAAATGGTCTTTCACGCAACAGTAGCGTTCGTGTGGGGCAGCGTTTAAAGCTAACGGGTGATGTGCCTACAGTTGAAACAGCTAAAGTAGATACTAAGTCTTCAACTAAAACAGTTGCTGCTGGTAAAAACACTGAAAGATATACGGTTAAATCTGGTGAGTCTTTAAATAGTATTGCGAGCCGTGCGGGTATTTCAGTGCGTGAACTGGCTGAAATGAATGCATTAAAAGCAAATGCTAACTTACAGCGCGGCCAAAACATTGTGATTCCAAAAACTGTTGTGGAATACAAAGTGAAGCGTGGTGATACATTAATTGGCCTCGCTAGCAAATATGGTTTAGAAACCAATTTCTTGGCTGAGCTGAATAATTTGACACCTTCTACTCAGCTTCGCATTGGTGATGTGATTAAAGTGCCTAATTTGTAAAATAATTAGCCACTTATGCATAAATTAAATTTTCAACTGAGCCTGCTAGTCGGGCTCAGTGTCATTTCCCATAGTGTTTTTTCTGCACAACAAACCAATTCATATATAGCGATTCATTCTAAGCCTAAATATTTAGAAATGATGGCTATGCCATATGCAAACCCTAATGCACCTAAAGGTGGCCTATTAAGTCAGGCAGCTCAAGGAACTTTTGATAACCTCAATAGTATGAATGGGAAAGGGAATGCTACAGAAGGCGTTAATTATCTTTTTGATACCTTAATGACTCAATCACTTGATGAGGTTGGAGTTTTATATCCGCTTTTGGCTCAGAAAGTGAGTTATGACCCAGAAAAAACGCAATCAGTGACTTTCTATTTAAACCCTAAAGCGCGTTTTAGTAATGGACAGCCGGTCACTGCGGCGGATGTTAAATTTAGTTTTGATGCCTATCAGACTAAATCTAATTTAGGTTTGCAAATGTACCTTGCTGATTTAGCAAAAACAGAAATAATAAACGCCCATCAAGTAAAGTTTAGTTTTAAGTCTATACATAACCCTAAAATGCCATTCATTTTGGCAACCTTACCCATTTATTCAAAAGTAGATTGGCAAAAAAGAGATTTTAGCCGAATTACCTTACAACCGATTGTTGGTTCGGGACCTTACGTGGTTGAACGAATTGATCCGGGCAGAAGCATCAGTTATAAACGAAACCCGAATTATTGGGCAAAAGATTTGCCTATTAACAAAGGGCGTTATAACTTTGACCGCTTGAGATATGTTTATTATCGAAATTGGGATATTGCTTTTGAAGGATTTAAATCTGGGCAATACACTTTGCATGAAGAAACTAATCCTAAAAAATGGGTAACTGATTACCGGTTTCCAGCCGTAAAAGCAGGGTTGGTTACTCAATATAAGTTTCGTCACCATAATCCTATTGCCACTGAAAGCTATGTTTTTAATACACGACGAAAACCTTTAAATGATATTCGTTTTAGACAAGCTTTAACCTATGCTTATGACTTTGAATGGCAGAATAAAGCTTTGTTTTATGGACAATATCAGCGCCTACAAAGTTATTTTGAAAATAGTGAATTAGCAGCAACAGGTCGACCTTCAAAAACTGAATTAGAGTTGTTAAAACCGTTATTGCTTAAGTTATCTCCACTTATGCAACAAGGTGTTTTAGCAAACTGGAAATACCCAGTGTCAGATGCGAGTGGATTTAACCGTCAGAATTTATTAACTGCGCGCCAATTGCTTATACAAGCTGGCTATAAAATTAAAGAAGGGCAGCTATTTACACTTGAGGAAAAGAAAGTTCAGCTTGAGTTTTTAATTCAGCAAGATGGTAAACAACGAACACTTCTACCTTTTATTCGTAACTTAAAAAAATTAGGCATTGCTGTTAATTTACGTCAGGTTGATGCTCCGCAATATTTAGAACGAACTCGCCGTTACGATTTTGATATGACCACAATGAATTTGCCGCAATCTCTCAATCCGGGAAATGAACAAACTCAGTTCTGGGGGAGTGTAGCTGCAGCTCAGGATGGAAATTACAATTATGCGGGAATTCGTAATCCAGTAATTGATCAAGTGATTGCAAAACTCGTTGCGAGTAAAAGCCGTGAACAACAGCTTATTTATACTCGCATTCTCGATCGATTGCTTAGAGCTGGTTATTATCAAATCCCGACCTATGGTAAAGGTGAAAACTGGTATGCTTATTGGAATATGTATCAACAACCTAAAGTTAAACCAGCACTTTCTTCTGGGATAGAATATTGGTGGAGTGATGCAAACAAAGCCAAAAAAGTTGCCAAATATTTACATCAACAATAAAAAGCACCTGCCATAAAGGAAATCCTGTTATATGGGTTCATATATTCTCAAGCGACTTCTTTTAATGATTCCAACATTGTTTGTCATTCTATTGATTAACTTTGTGGTTGTGCAAATTGCACCGGGTGGGCCAGTTGAGCAAGCAATACATCAGGCACAAAGCGATTTGGGAATTGGTCGTGCATTGAGTGCAGAAACTTATTATCAAGGTGCGCAGGGGTTAAGCCCTGAAATGGTTGAGCAAATTAAGGCTCAGTACGGCTTTGATCGTTCTGCTCCTGAACGTTTTTTTCTAATGTTAAAGGGCTATTTAACTTTAGATTTTGGACAAAGTTTCTTTAAAGATAAATCTGTCGTGCAATTGTTATGGGAAAAAATGCCTGTTTCCATTTCACTTGGGCTGGTGAGTACTTTTCTCATTTATCTCATTTCTATTCCTCTGGGAATTAAAAAGGCAAAGCAGCAGGGCTCTTGGTTTGATCGGTCCACTTCTTTAGTGCTTGTGGTGGGGTATGCTGTACCAAGTTTTGTATTTGCCATTTTGTTAGTTGTTTTTTTTGCAGGTGGGTCTTATTTTCAATGGTTTCCACTACAAAACTTAGTCTCAGATAACTTTCATCAACTCAGTCTCTGGGGCAAAGTTAGCGATTATTTATGGCATATGACTCTGCCACTCATTACGATGGTATTAGGCGGTTTTGCCAGTTTAACCTATTTAACTAAATACTCATTTTTAGAAGAACTCAATAAGCCCTACGTTTTGGCAGCCTATGCAAAAGGGTTGGACAGCCAACAGGTCTTATATAAGCATGTCTTTCGTAATGCCATTTTAGTTGTGCTCGCAGGATTGCCAGAAGCGTTAGCAGGTATTTTCTTTGTAGGTAACCTGTTCGTAGAAATTATCTTTCATCTAGATGGGGTGGGTTTGTTGGGCTTTGAAGCCATTGTTCAGCGTGATTATCCTGTTATTTTTGGTGTTTTATTTTTCTTTACTTTATTTAGCCTAATTTTACGTCTCATTTGTGATGTGTTGTACCAATGGATTGATTCACGAATTCACTTTGATGCGCAAGGAGGCAAATAATGTCTTTAATTGTGCGAACACGATTACAGCGTTTTAGACAGCATAAATTGGGCTGGGCCAGCTTTATTTTATTTAGTCTAATTTTGTTTTTGTCATTAGCCGCGGAGTTGATTGCTAACGATAAACCGCTGTTAGTGAAGTATGAAGATTCTTACTATTTACCCGTGTTAAAAACTTATCCTGAGACTGCGTTTGGTGGGATGTTTGAAACAGAAGCTGACTATAAAGACCCTGCCGTACAAGCGCTTATTGAAGCTAAAGGATGGGCAGTTTGGCCCCTCATTCAATTTTCATATCAAACTCCCAATTTAGATTTGGCAGTTCCTGTGCCATCACCACCTTCCAAGCAAAACTGGTTGGGAACAGATGATCAAGGAAGGGATGTTCTTGCGCGTATTCTTTATGGCTTAAGAGTATCGTTACTTTTTGGCTTGGCCTTAACATTTTGTTCTGCTTTATTTGGAATTACGGTAGGCGCTATTCAAGGTTACTATGGTGGCTGGGTCGATTTATTGGGGCAACGTTTAGTTGAAGTCTGGAATGGCTTACCCATGCTTTTTATGGTCATGATTTTAGTCAGTATGTTTGTTCCAAATGTATATTGGCTATTTTTCATTATGTTGTTTTTCGGCTGGACTGTTTTGGTAGGCATCGTTAGAGCAGAATTTTTGAAAGCTCGCCAGCTTGATTACGTCCGTGCAGCCCAAGTTTTGGGAGTGACTGATCACGCGATTATTTTTAGGCATATTTTGCCAAATGCGATCAGTTCGAGTTTGTCTCAGTTACCTTTTATTTTAACGACCAATATTAGCGCTTTAACCGCTCTTGATTTTTTAGGATATGGACTACCACCCGATGCGGCCTCTTTAGGTGAATTATTACTACAAGGTAAAAATAATTTAGATGCGCCATGGCTAGCAATTTCAGGCTTTTTTAGTCTGGCTATTGTTCTTTCACTTTTAATTTTTATTGGGGAGGCGGCCCGTGAAGCGTTTGACCCAAGAAAATAACTTAAATCCCACTTTAGCATTATTAAAAGTAGAGCAACTTTCGGTTCAGACCAAAGACCGAAAAGTTTTATTAAAAGATCTAAGTTTTTACTTAAGTGAAGGTGAAACACTCGCTATTGTGGGCGAAAGTGGTTCAGGTAAATCGATGAGCTGCTTAGCAATAATGGGGTTGCTACAAGAAAAATTAGAAGTAACAGGTCGGGTCTGGTTTGGCTCACAAAACATGCTTGAGCTAGATGAAAGAGCTCAATCAAATTTACGTGGTCGCCAAATCGCTATGATTTTTCAAGAGCCTGCTACTGCGTTAAATCCGCTCCATCGGGTTGAAAAAATTATAGGTGAAAATCTTCTTTTATCTGGTTTTTCAAAACAAGAAGTTCAACAGCAAATAGTTGAATTACTAAAAGATGTTGGAATTGTCGAACCAGAACAAATTTTAAAAGGTTATCCGCATGAGCTTTCTGGTGGGCAAAGACAACGTGTCATGATCGCGATGACATTGGCACTTCAGCCTAAAATTTTGATTGCTGATGAACCTACCACTGCGTTGGATGTGGTTTTACAGATACAGATTTTAGAGCTATTAAAATCTTTGCAAAGCAAATATGGGATGGCACTTATTTTAATTAGCCATGACCTCAATTTAGTACATCGCTATGCTGAGAAACTTATTGTATTGCAAAGTGGGCGTGTCGTAGAGCAAGGTGAACTGAGCCAAATCTTTGTAAATCCTAAAACTAGTTATACAGCACAGTTGTTAGATCATGACTTTGGAAGTGTAGAGTCTAGACCTGCTCAACAGAATGTTTTATCAGTTCGACAGCTCAGCGTGCGGTTTCCTATAAGAAAAGGAATTTTAAATCGCATTCAAGGGTATTTCACCGCAATAGAAGATTTGAGTTTTGATCTTGCTCAAGGTGAATCGCTTGGGGTGGTTGGTGAAAGTGGTGCTGGTAAGTCATCTTTAGCCCTCGCTTTAGTTCAGCTTATTCAGAGCAAAGGACAGATTGTTTTTTTAGGTCAAGATTTAAATCAGTTACAGCCAAAAGCCTTGCGTTTGATGAGATCGGATTTTCAACTTGTCTTCCAAGATCCATTTGGAAGTTTAAACCCGCGTATGACAGTAGGGCAGATTATTGCTGAAGGATTGAAAGTGAAAGCAGTAGCTGATAACGAGATCAAACAGGAAATTGAATCTGTATTGGTAAAAGTTGAATTGGCTGAAGATTTTCAACACCGTTATCCTCATGAACTTTCAGGTGGACAGCGTCAACGTGTCGCCTTAGCCAGAGCTTTGGTAGTTCGACCTAAACTTTTAATTCTGGATGAACCTACCTCTGCCTTGGATCGGACCACGCAAAAAGCCATGATCAAGTTGTTGAGACAATTACAGCAAACTGAGCAGTTAAGTTATATTTTCATTAGTCATGATCTCAATATAGTAAAAGCACTTTGCCACAAAGTGGTGGTATTACGTCATGCAAAAGTTGTTGAATATCAGGAAACTGAACTCTTATTTTCTAAACCTAACAGTGAATATACGAAACAGTTAATTAAAGCATCCTTTTAAAGATATTTTTTAATTGATTGTTTTATATAAATAAGTTTTGGTTAAACTTCTAATGCAAAAAGTTGCATATTTTTATATTCTTTAAAATTGACATGTGCTATTGTCAGTTATCGATTATGACTTGACATGCCCAATAACTCATTTAAATTAGAGTAATTGCTCTAAAATTCAAAGAACAGAGGTTAACCATGAACCAGTTTGCTCAACCCATCACAATTCGCAATACCACCTTTAAAAACCGAATTATTAAAGGTGCAATGAGTGAAGCACTAGCAAATTATGAAGGCCAACCAAATGACTTACATTTGGGTTTATATGGTGCATGGGCAAAAGGTGAGCTTGGCTGTGCGATTACTGGTAATGTCATGGTAAATGCGGGCGCAAAAAATGAACCGGGTGTTGTTGTTATTGAAACTGAACGTGATCTAGAGCGCTTAAAAGAATGGGCGGAATTAGGTAAAAAATATGGCATGGTGCAGTTAATTCAATTGTCACACCCAGGTCGTCAGTGTCCAAAAGGCTTAAATAAAGAAACTGTAGCGCCATCAGCGGTACCTTTTAGTCCAGCTTTAGCAACCATGTTTGGAACGCCACGTGAATTAACTCATGATGAAATTCTAGATATTATTAAACGTTTTGCGACTGCAGCTCAAATCTGTGAAAAGGCAGGTTTTGAAGGAGTGCAATTACATGGTGCACATGGTTATTTAATTAGTCAGTTTTTATCGCCATTAACCAATAAGCGCACAGATCAATGGGGCGGTTCAGTTGAAAATCGTACTCGTTTTTTACTAGAAGTTTATAAAGCGGTACGTGAGGCGACTTCAGATAATTTTATCATTTCAGTGAAGCTTAACTCGGCTGACTTCCAGCGTGGCGGTATTAGCGAAGAAGATGTAATTTCAGTATTTAAAGCAGTGGATGAAGCTGGTATCGATTTAATTGAAATTTCAGGCGGTACTTACGAGGCACCAGCAATGGCTGGGGCTAAGGCGGATAAACGTAAAGCAAGCACGATTGCTCGTGAAGCATACTTTTTAGATTTTGCTGAAAAAATCCGTCAGCATGTTAAGTGTAAGCTTATGGTGACAGGCGGTTTCCGTACCGTAGAGGGCATGAACGCTGCGCTTGAAAGTGGTGCATGTGACTTTATTGGTATTGCTCGTCCATTTGCAGTAGAAACTGATTTAACTGAGCGTTTAATTGCAGGGCAAGATGTTCGCTATGCAGTAAAACCAATTAAAACAGGCTTACCATTTGTTGATAAGATGGCAATTATGGAAATTATTTGGTATGCAGCTCAATTTAAAACGATTGGCAAAGGTAAAAAGCCAAATCCAAAACTTTCACCACTGGTAGTGTTTTTAAATTACGCCAAAGGCAATATTAAAGCGGTGATTCAAGGGCAAGTGAATTCACGTAAGTCTGCATAAATCTGATGCGCCATTTCAAAAACTGAAATGGCGCATTTTTTTAGAATGTATAGCTCATACCTAATTGAACAGTACGTGATTCACCTGGATACGCATATAGATTGAAAGCACTTTCATCATAAACTTTGTCAAAAAGATTTTTCAGATCTAAGTTAATACGAAGTTTTGGTGTTGCCTGATAATAAGAAACCAAATCTGTAACAGCATAACCTTTCATTGTATAAGTGCTATTGGCTGTTTGACCTGCACGCTTATCAATATATTTTTGATTAATGCCTAGACCTAAGCCTTGTAAACGGCCATCTTGAAATTCATAGATATTTAACAGATTAAAACTATTCTTTGGAATATTGGCTAAAGTGGTTCCTTTTTTCAAAGTATTATCTTTGCTGACTTCTGCATCTGTATAGGCATATCCACCAATAATTTTCCAAGCTGGAGTGATTTGTCCTGCAACATTTAGCTCAATACCTTGGCTACGAACTTCACCAGCAGCAACTTTATAGGCTGAATCTACAGGATCGAGAGTTAAGACATTTTCTTTTTTTGCATAAAAAATCGCAGAGTCAACCGATAGCATATTGTCGAGTGCTTGCCATTTAAAGCCTAACTCGTAAGCCATGCCTTCCTCTGGGTCAAATCCCTCTCCATTACGGCTAGCACCAGTATTAGGTTTAAAAGATTTTGCAGCATTGCTATAGATTGAAAGGTCATCACGGGCTTTAAAAACTAAACCTAAACGCGGAATAAATGCGTCATGACTGGTATTCCAGTTTGCAGTATTCGGTAATAGGTTTTTGTAATCATGTTCGTAGTGCTCAAAACGTAAACCCAGTAGTGCACTTAAACGCTCATTTAAATCGATTTGGTCTTGTGCAAAAACGGCAGTTGTTTTTAAATTTTCGCGGTCATGGGTCGTAATATTTTTAAGCTCAGGAAGAGGTTGGCCTAAAACTGGATCATAAATATTGATCGGGTAGTTATTTGACTTAGGATCTGAACGAATAATATATGACTTATAATCATAGTTTTCGTATTCAAGCCCAGTCACTAAAGTATGAGCTAGACCTAAAAGTTGGAAATTACCTGTTAGATGAATTTGGGCATCGGTATCTTGCCATTTTAATTCGCGATAGTTGTAATTTCGGTTTAAAGTTTCGCCGTCATCTTGAATGCCATTTGCCTCTACCGCATAGCCATGCAGTTTGCCATTTAAATATTGCACGCCAGCATTCAGTTTCCAGTCATTACCAAGGTCGTGTTCGACTCGTAATTGAGTCATATTGTTATCATTGTAGAGTCGGTTGTTGTATTTACCTGTTTCCCATAAATAGGTTTCGGGTGAACTATTAAAAGACTTCTGACCTGCATAGCGTGTTTGACCACGATCAAGTGGATGCTGATTTCTTAAAATATCGGCTTCAAAGGTAACTTTTGTTGCGTCAGAAGCTTGCCATTGAATGACTGGTGCAATTCCATAACGTTTAGACTCGACATGATCGCGATAACTATCACCGCCTTCAGCAATCACATTTAGACGATAACCGATATTTTCTGCATTCTGGATAGTACCTGTTGTGTCTACCGTGGTGCGATATAAACCTTCACTACTGAGCTGAGCACCTAAAGTGGTTTGTTGTTCAGACTTTGGTGTTTTAGAAATTAAGTTAAACGTACCACCTGGGTCACCACGACCATATAAGCTAGAAGAGGGTCCACGTAAAACGTCTACACGTTCAATAGTGTTGCTATCTGGAGCGTTTGGATAACCACGGTTAATCGGGAATCCATTACGGTAAAACTCACCGCTAGTGAAACCACGGAGATTAAAGCCTGTTAAGCCTTGGCCACCAAAGTTATTAGCGCGAGTCACACCACCAGCTAAATCAAGCGCTTCGATTAAACGTGTCGCGCCAATATCTTCAATTACTTTTTGAGTCACTACACTGACAGATTGTGGTGTATCTTTTAATGCGACTTCACTACGTGTTGCGCTACTTGAACTATCGACTTTATAAGCTTGGTCGGCAGCTTGTTGGGCTTTAATCTTAATGGTAGCGAGCGTTGTTGAGGAATTATGGGTTTCTGCGAAAGTACTTGAAATACAGCATAGTTGAGCGATGCTCAGGGAGAGGAGGCGAAGCTTAAGATCCATTTAAAACCTTGTTGATAATAAATATCAGTATAAAAATAAGAATTATTATATTGTAAATCTATGTAAAGGAAATACTGGATCAGTGATATATATGTACAAGTGTATTTTATTGGGAAATACAGAAAATTAGAAATATAAAAAATTTAAAAATAAAATAGAAAGGAATTTTATAAGAAGAGAATATGGCGTCCCTACGGGGATTCGAACCCCGGTTACCGCCGTGAAAGGGCGATGTCCTAGGCCTCTAGACGATAGGGACGTTGAGGATGGCGGTATCTTAAGAAGCCGCCACCAAACTGTCAAGAAGGTAAGGTGACAGTTTGTTCAAAATATAGCAAAACAGTTCAGCAGTCTTCTGAGTATCGTACAAAGCAGAGTGTGCTTCTTTACCATCAAACTCAATTCCAGCTTGAATACAGGCTTTAGCAAGCACAGTTTGTCCAAACATAACAGCACTTAAAGTAACCGTATCCATTACTGAAAAACTATGGAATGGGTTTTGGTTTTTTGTGCTTGTACGTGCAATTGCTGCTTGCACAAAACCAAGGTCAAAATGCGCATTGTGGCCCACTAAGACGGCATGTGTACAATGTTGCTGTTTACGGACTTCATTCACCGATTTAAAAATACGGCGTAATGCAGTGCGTTCATCTTCAGCCATTGCAATACGCATTGGATTGAATGGATCAATACCAATAAAGTCTAACGAACGGCGATCGAGATTAGCCCCTTCAAACGGGTTAATATGTGCATGAAATGCTGGACCAGGGACAAATTGTCCCTGAGCATCATACACAATTGGAATGCACGCAATTTCTAGCAATGCATCTGTCTGGGCATTAAAACCTGCCGTTTCAACGTCAACAACAACAGGTAAGAAGCCACGAAAACGTTGGCCAATGACCGGGACAGAGGTTTCTTGTGTCACACTTTTCTCCATTGCAGCGTTTTCCCGGCATGCAGCGGGATAATTTTTTGATCATCTAAATAATCAAAAGATTCTGGAACGAGGTTATCTTCTTTTACCAAGGTAATGGTAGAAGTATTACGTGGTAGCCCGTAGAAGTCTGCACCAAAGTGGCTTGCAAAACCTTCTAAACGCTCTAATTTACCCACTTGGTCAAATGCTTGAGCATAAAGTTCAATTGCATTAGGCGAACTATAACAGCCCGCACAGCCACACGCATTTTCTTTTGCATTTTGCGAGTGAGGAGCACTATCTGTACCCAAGAAAAATTTAGGGTTACCGCTCGTTGCAACTTCAAGCAAAGTGGTCTGGTGAGTTTGACGCTTTAAAATTGGTAAGCAATAGAAATGCGGTTTAATACCACCAACCAACATATCATTACGGTTAAATAATAAATGCTGAGGTGTAATGGTTGCAGCCACATTGCGGTCTTGTTCTAAAACAAAGTGCGCAGCATCGCTTGTTGTGATGTGTTCAAGTACCACTTTAAGTTTTGGAAACTGTTTTAATAACGGTGACAAAACTTCATCTAAGAAGCGTTTTTCACGGTCAAAAATATCAACGTGGTTATGAGTCACTTCACCATGAAGTAATAACGGAACTTGGTGTTCTTCTAATTGCTCAATGACTGCATAAACTTTACGGATGTCACTTACACCGTTATCAGAATTGGTGGTCGCACCTGCTGGGTAAAGTTTAATAGCATTTACATGTCCAGATTCTTTAATTTTACGAACTTCATCTGGTGAGGTGAAATCAGTAAAATAAAGCACCATACGTGGGTCAAAGTTAAGACCCTCTGGAACATGAGCAAGAATACGTTCACGGTAAGCCAATGCTTCTTCCACAGTTTTTACAGGTGGAACAAGGTTTGGCATACAGATCGCACGAGCAAATTGTTTGGCCAAATCAGGTACAGTACGTTTTAATGCTAAACCATCACGTAAATGTGCATGCCAGTCATCTGGCTGGAGCAGGGTAATAGAGTCCAAGGCAGTTCAAACTTCGAAATAAAACAAATGATAATCGATAAAGTGTGAAAATGGTAACGAGAATTACGGACAAATGGCAAAATAAAGCGCCAGAGGCCTTAAAAAATAATGTTATATTTTGTTAATGTGTGAGAGGCAGGAATCAGGTAGTGGCAAATAGGGGAAATGTACATGAATTACTCAAAGCAAAAGAAGAAATAGAATATTTAGTAACTCTACATACCCATCGTTATGCCAATATACCTTTGCCACATCAATTAGAAAAAAAATTCTGGTGTTTAAATCTTGAGCGAACTAAACAGAATATCTCAAAATTTTTAGCAAGTGGCGTTTTAACCTATCTCATTTTCATATTGCTGGCTCTACCTACAGACTATTTGGTCATAGGCGTGCCTTATATTACTTGGGATTTTATTTACTGTTTACTTAGCGCAATTAATATTGCTTGTGCACTGCTGTTATTTTGGGTTTTTGCAAAGTTTAAAAAACTCACTGAATATTTTTATATCGCCGCATGTGGCATTGTATTTTTGACCATTATTATCAATGCAATGTTGCTCCTTAGCGTAGGAAATGTCGCTCTTAAAAACCAGTCGATGTTATTACTTTCCTTCTTATATATGCTGGGTTTTATTTTAAGCGGAATAAAGCCTCTACATATGCTTTATGTAGGTTTAACAGCAGCCTTTTGTGTTTTTTCCCTACTGATTTTATGGCAAGCGAATTGTGATTTTATTGCTTTGGGAAGAGCGCTGTTTGGAAGTTGTATTTTAGGTTTTTCAATTAGTACGATGCTTACCTCAAGAGAAAGAAGCCTTTTTTTAAATAATCAGCTTGCTGAGCTTAACGAACAGATTTTACGTATTGAGGCATCTGAATTGCTTCATTTAAGCCAGCAGGATGCACTGACGAATATCTCAAATCGACGTACTTTTGATGAGATGTTCGATTTCTTTTACTATCGTGCAAAGCAAGAAAAGCGCCCATTGGCTGTTTTATTTATTGATATCGATTTTTTTAAAAATTATAACGATTTTTATGGACACCAAATGGGGGATAAAGTCATTTCATCTATTGCCGCTGCAATTAAAAATTCGATTCGACATGTTGATTTTGTTGCTCGTTATGGTGGAGAAGAGTTTGTCGTACTGTTACCGAAAACACCTGCTCAAGGCGCCTATGCCGTCGCTGCAAATATTTATAAAGCGATTGAGCGACAAGCGATTCCTCATGCAGCATCTTTAGTCTCTAAGCATGTCACGATTAGTTTAGGTTTTACTGTTTATACAGAAGGTTTTAAAGTAAATCAGGAAAAATTAATTCATGCTGCGGATCAAGCTTTGTACCGAGCTAAGCAGCTTGGACGTAACCAGATTTATTATCAACCCTTGGATGCGGCAGAACTTGTTTAAACTCTAGTGCTTGAAATAAAAAAGCCACCTGTGTCGGTGGCTTTTTTATTAATTAAGAAAATTATTTTTTCTTGCTATCGAGTTGTGGCACAGCAGAACCTTGGCCGATTGAAAGCAAACCAGCATCTGTATAGATACCAAGTTTTGCACGTGTATCGGTAATGTCGAGGTTACGCATCGTCAACTGACCAATACGGTCCATTGGCGTAAACATTGAATCGCCTTTTTCCATTGTTAAACGTTCAGCTTCGTACGTTAAGTTTGGAGATTCAGTGTTCATGATGGTGTAGTCATTACCACGACGAAGCTCAAGAGTTACTTCACCAGTAATCGCTTTAGCAACCCAACGCTGTGCAGTTTCACGCAACATAAGTGCTTGAGAGTCGAACCAGCGGCCTTGGTAAAGTAAACGACCTAAACGTAAACCGTTAATGCGGTATTGTTCGATCGTATCTTCGTTATGAATACCAGTAACCAAACGCTCATAAGCAATATGAAGAAGGGCCATACCCGGTGCTTCATAAATACCACGAGATTTTGCTTCGATAATACGGTTTTCGATTTGGTCAGACATACCTAAACCATGACGGCCACCAATACGGTTTGCTTCAAGAATAAGCTCAACCGGATTGTCAAAAGTTTGACCGTTTAAGGCAACAGGTACACCTTCTTCAAAACGTACAGTCACTTCTTCTGGAGTAATTTTAACTTCATCTTTCCAGAAAGCAACGCCCATAATTGGGTCAACGATTTTGATACCAGCATTTAAATATTCAAGATCTTTTGCTTCGTGAGTTGCGCCCAACATATTTGAGTCCGTTGAGTACGCTTTTTCTTTTGACATTTTGTAGTCAAAACCGTTGTCGATCAGGAACTGTGACATTTCTGCACGGCCACCGAGCTCATCGATGAAGTTTTGATCTAACCAAGGCTTATAAATTTTAAGATTCGGGTTAGTCAACAAACCATAACGATAGAAACGTTCAATATCGTTACCTTTATAAGTTGAACCGTCACCCCAGATGTTTACGTCATCTTCTTTCATTGCGGTAACTAGCATTGTACCTGTTACTGCTCGACCAAGTGGAGTCGTATTGAAATAAGGAACACCACCTGTACTGATATGGAATGCACCACACTGAATCGCAGCAATACCTTCAAGCGCAAGTTGTAAGCGGCAGTCAATTAAGCGAGCTTTTACAGCGCCATATTGTTCTGCTTTCTTTGGAATTGCATCGTAGTCATCTTCATCAGGCTGACCTAAGTTTGCAGTATATGCATAAGGTTCTGCGCCTTTTTGTTTCATCCACAATAAGGCAGCTGAAGTGTCTAGGCCTCCGGAGAAGGCAATCCCAACTTTTTTGCCTACTGGTACATGCTGCAAGATAGTTGCATTATCAGTCATTGCTAATCCTAACATTTATGAAAAAGACCCCATATAGGCGGTCTTGAGAATTCTGAATGGCGGCTATTGTAGCACTATTCATGGTGCTTTTTTTCGCAAAAAAAGCATTAATTCACTTGTTCTGATTTGAAGTTTTAATTTGATAAAAAATATAAGGCTATTTATAGAATAAGAAGAGTTAAATGAAGTATTGTTCTTAAATAAATGGATTGACCATAAGCTCCGATAAATTTCTTTGCATGGTCATCCAAAATTATCAAAAAAGTATTAAAGTACTATGCAACAAGTTGCAAAAAATTATTGGGACGCAGCATGACAAGTTACGCCAATTTATTAAAACCATTACATTTAGGCTTTACCACTATTAAAAATCGTGTGGTGATGGGTTCCATGCATACGGGGCTTGAAGACCGTTTTTACAATTACCCAAAGCTGGCAGCTTATTTTGAAGAGCGCGCGAAAGGTGGGGTTGGCCTGATTGTGACAGGTGGTATTTCACCGAACCGTCAAGGATGGTTAGCACCTGCTGGCGGAACCATGAATAGCTTATTTGATATTCCACAGCATCGTCTGGTTACACATGCTGTGCATAAACATGGTTCTAAAATCTTAATGCAAATTTTGCATGCAGGTCGCTATGGTTACCAGCCGTTTGTTGTGTCTTCAACAGCCATTAAATCTCCAATTTCACCTTTTAAACCACGCCAGCTTTCTGAAAAAAATATTCTGAGCACAATAGAAGATTACGCACAGTGCGCCGATATTGCCAAAAAAGCAGGTTATGACGGTGTCGAAATTATGGGCTCGGAAGGTTATTTAATTAACCAGTTTTTAAGTCGCCACGTGAACCAGCGTACTGATCGTTGGGGTGGTGAAATTGAAAACCGTATGCGCTTTCCAGTCGAGATTGTTAAAGCGATCCGTGCCAAAGTTGGTGAGAAATTTATTATTTGTTTCCGCTTGTCTTTACTCGATTTAGTCCATGACGGTAACACCATGCAAGAGGTGGTGACTGTAGCCAAAGCCTTAGAAAAAGCAGGGGTGACTTTATTAAATACCGGCATTGGCTGGCATGAAGCTCGTGTGCCGACCATTGTAACATCTGTGCCTCGTGCCGCTTTTGTCGACTACACTGCTCATGTAAAACAGCATATTTCTATCCCGATTATTGCGTCAAACCGCATTAACATGCCTGAAACTGCCGAAGAAATTTTGGCAACTGGCAAAGCAGATATGGTTCAAATGGCGCGTCCTTTATTGGCCGATGCATTTTGGGTAAATAAAACTGCGACTAACCGCGTTGATGAAATTAATACTTGTATTGCCTGTAACCAAGCCTGTTTAGATCATGCTTTTAAAAATAAGCGTGTGTCTTGTTTAGTGAACCCACGTGCAGGACATGAAACTGAACTGGTCTATTTAAAGACTAAACAGCCTAAGCGAATTGCAGTTGTGGGCGGTGGAGTAGCGGGTATGTCGGCGGCAACTGTTGCGGCAAGCCGTGGCCATGCAGTGACGCTATTTGAAGCAACTTCAGATGTAGGTGGTCAATTTAACTTTGCCAAAGTTGTACCAGGTAAAGAAGAATTCCACGAAACGATTCGTTATTTTAAAGTCCAGCTCGAAAAAACTGGAGTAGACGTACGTTTAAATACTCGAGTGAATCGTGAGCAGCTTGAACGTGAAGGTTTTGATGAAGTGATTGTTGCAACAGGTGTAATCCCTCGTGCATTAAAAATTGAAGGAAGTGACGCACCACAAGTCCTTTCATATGCTCAAGTTTTAAAAGGGGCAGAAGTCGGGCAAAAAGTTGCAGTGATTGGTGCGGGTGGTATTGGTTTTGACGTGTCAGAGTTTTTACTTAAACCACCACATCAACCACAGCCTCAACCTTTGGCAGATTGGCAACGTGAATGGGGTGTAGACCCAGATCCGAGCTATGTTTCTGAAGGTGGTATGCAGCCGCCAGAAGTTGAACCGGCAATTCGTGAAATTTATTTACTACAACGTAAAACAACACCACTCGGTATTGGCCTTGGTAAGACTTCGGGTTGGGTACACCGTGCACAGCTTAAAAAGCATGGTGTGCGTATGCTGCGTGGTGTGCAATATAAAGCAGTCACTGATGAAGGGCTTTGGATTGAGCACAATGGGCAAGATCAACTTTTACGTGTAGACACTGTGGTGGTGTGTGCAGGTCAAGAGTCGGTAAAAGACTTGATGCCAAAAGAAGGTGAGTCGACTATAGCGAACTATCATATTATTGGTGGTGCAAAGCTTGCAGCAGAGCTAGATGCGAAGCGTGCGATCAAAGAAGGAGCAGAATTGGCTGCTCAACTGTAAAATTGATGAAACAATATGCACTTGAACACAAAGCGATGATATTTTTCTTGAATAAAATGAATAAGCTTTGTATTCTTACGCACATGGAAGCGTGGCAGAGCGGTTTAATGCACCGGTCTTGAAAACCGACGAGGGCTTATACCCCTCCGTGAGTTCGAATCTCACCGCTTCCGCCAAATTTCAACGACTTAGCCCTGACATTCTCAGGGCTTTGTTGTTTCTAGGGTTATGCAACGTAAGCCTGTAGTAAGCAAAAAATAAATACTTAACTTATATAAATTGTTAAAATCAAAAAAATTAAATCATTTAAAACGGAATAACTAACTGATGACACCATTTTCAATCGAGTTAGCAATTGAGAAAATTGTAGATAAAAATTCTAAAGAAAACTTTCTAGAAGTATACAAGTGCTATGAAGCTGGGTGCTATAGAGCTGCTGTTGGCTTACTGTGGTCTGTAGTTGTAACAGATATAGTTTCAAAATTGCAAAAGGTTGAAATCGATTTTAATGATTCCACAGCCCATAAAATTTTAGCTGAAATAAAAACTAAACAACAAAAAAGAGAAAAAGGAAGCGATTGGGAGCAGTCTATTGTTAAAGATGTATATGAGCGAATGAAATTTTTTGACCAAGATACATATGAAAATCTTCTACATTTACAAAAGAAACGTCATTTATGTAGTCATCCTTTGATTCAAGAAAATGACAATAAACTCTATACCCCGACTCCTGAAGAAACAAAATCTTTTTTACGACATGCATTAGAAGATGTTTTGACAGTTCCAGCTGGCTTTTCAAGGCACGCTTTGACCGACTCTATTTTGGGGGAGATATCCAAATTAAGAGAAGCAGAACATACCTTAGAAACTTTTAAAATAATTATTCGCCAAAGATACCTTAAACATTTACCAAATGAAATTTTACCAGTTTTATTAAAAGATCTATGGAAATTTGTTTTTGTTAAAGATAATGAAGATATTGATGCTAATAGAGTATTTAATGCGGAATTTCTTTTTCAAGTTATTGAAGGTAAAAAAGAAAAATGCAAGGAAATATTTGAGAATGAAGATTATATAAATAATATAAATCAAAACGATAAAATACTTTTCATATTTGTTATGTTGCTTTCTCGATTTGAATTTATGTATGGGTTACTTGATGCGGGTGGAAAAGCTATCTTAGAAACGTACTTATCTAGAAAAGAAAAAATGAAAGTATTTTGTCCTTTCTTATCTACTAATATTTTAGAGCACTTAAAGATCTATATTCCATTGGCTGACAAAAGAGATTTCAAATATTTATTAAAGCTAGCAGATAAACATATGATTAGAAGGGAAGCTCTAGAAATGGGGTTGAATGAATACATTGCTTGTCCAACATATAATGGATTTGCTTTTGCTGATTCAGCATTCGCTAATTACATTGAAGATCATATTGAGGAATATGATTTCCAACTTTTTGAAAAGTATTTAAAAATTGGTGAAACCAACAGTCAGATTTATGATAGAAAACAATTCAAAGAAAGTAACAATATCGTCTATAGGGCTTTATTGAAAAAATTTAATTTAACTATAGTGTCATCTGTATTTAAAGAGTCTGAATATACCCAATTTTATAGTAATGTGGATAAAGATGATATTGAAGAAGAAATTTATGGGGCAGAAAAATCAGCTAAGGAATTTTATAGTGAATTAGTTTCAACAGATGACGATCTGCCATTTTAATTATGTTTAGTATCGTCAACTAATTGTTGCTGATGTGGTACAGCAATAGCTTCCCACTCATCATAAGATAAAATAGGTGGAAAAGCGGCTACTAATTTAATAGTAGTCGCTTTGTTCTTTCTGTGGGTTTCGACTTTAGCTAAACGCCTTTGAAAGTCTTTTAATACCTTAGCCATTATCGGTATGACCACAATTAGGGTTAGGGTATTGTGCCCACGGTTGCCCCTGTAGCATGTTTTTAACCGTTACTGGTACTGTAGGAGGTACATAGTCGCTAAATGGGTGTAATGGGCTATTTAGCTTTTCTTCAAGCTTTGCAAATAAGGGTTTAATAAATACTTCCTCAAGTTCATCGCTGGAAGCATATAAAGCCATGATGTGTATTAGATTATGCATTGCAACCAAACGTTCACTTGGTGAATCATGTGCAATATCCTGTGTAAATTTAAAACGTAAAAATTCATATTCTTCTCGGGTTGGCAGGTTCATTAGTGTTTCTCCAAAGCATTAATACGTTGTTCTAATTCATCAATTTGACGAATACCATTTAAAGCATTAATCGCTTCAATGATTTGTTTACCCACATCAGGCGCAACATTGCCGTCAGCAATAGCTTGTAAAACAGATTGAGCTTGTTCGGTTACGCTTGCTGTAGCATCTAGCTCGAACTGGACTGTTTCTGTTTGGGCTTTAAGAGTTGGTGCAATACGGGAAAGGACTAAGCTAGCCGCTTGCATATCGCCTGAAAGAGCAGATTGAATAACTACCTTGGCAATATCATCAGCATCAGCTAGTAGGGATTGATTTACTTTCATTCGTTTATCAATAATCCCTTTTGGGCGACCTTGTGGGTTAGGGGAGTTCATCCCCTTACGCCAATTTGGATTTCCTGCTGTTTTAGTCTTTGAATTTGTGGTCATTACAATTCCTTGATCTAAACTATTAATTATCAATTTCAAAGATCGACACGTTGATCTTTTAAAATGAATGCTTGTTCTGCTTCGTTTTTCGCTTTACGAAGTTTTTGAATAACGTGTGATGGTTTACCCACTGCTTTTTCTACTTCTTTAAATACCAAGCCACCACGTTCACCCAGTAACGTTGCTGCATTCTTCATGACTTTTAATCGCTTAGCTAAGGCAGGATTTTGAATTTCATGGAGCTGACGTGTGTAATGTTGAACTTCAATATCTGTTAAGCCTGAAAGGTATGATGGAGCACCTAAAAGGGCTTGAAGTGTTTGCAAGTCTTTTTTCTGCTGTGCTTCTTCAATGAATTTGCGACGCTTGCTGTTATTCATGTTTTTAACATGTGAGCGGATTTCATTAGCCACAGGGTCATTAGCACCTGCTGTCAAAGGTGTGGTTAGTTCCTTTTCAATATGAGCAATGCTTTTACTTAGGTTTGCATTTGCAGAATCAATAGATTTAGTAATTTTAAGAAGCTTCTTAGTTGCAAAATCATCAGTTTGGATTAATTGAGCTGCTTCATTCCAAACAGGATTTCGCTTACTTGCTTCACGTGCTTTATGAATATCATTGATACCTTCGTAGGCTTCACTCAATGCTTGGGCAGCAATGTGAACATATGAAGCAGTTTCTTCATCATAGCCTTGAAGGTGCTTGATATTGTCGGGATGTAGTGATGGTGTAATTAGAGGATATATAGACATTTTGAACTCGCATATTGGTTGCATAATTACTTATTGCTTACAACATACGAAAAACAAATTAAAATGGCGACGAAATCAAATAGATACAAATTATTTACAGCAAATAACAAATTATATGGGGGTATAAACAAGCATTTTTATAGTGCGAAAAATAGCCGTTTTAAGCGAGTTTTTAGGGTAGCCAGTACCCTTGTACCAACCGAGTGCGTAAAGAGGTTATTTACCCCTGAAAGTCGTGCTAATTTCGCTATGTTTAAAACTGTATTTGGGGTAAAGGGTTTAGTAATTTAGTTAGCAGCAAGTATTCATATTTTTAACCACAGTATTAATTATTAGCTTTTGCTAACCTTTTGCGGTGTTTTTGCTTTAGTTTTTTTTAAATATTTATAAAAAATAATAGCTTAAGTTTTGCTTTTGCGTTTTTGCGATTTTTGCGGTCGAGGGCAGTAAGTAAAAAACTAAAATTTATACAAATGCTATAAAAAACAAATACATAAATAAATTTACTTAAAAATTGCCTTTAAGGGTTTCGCAAAAACCGCAAAAATCGCAAAAAATAATAATAAGTAATTGTTTTTAAATTTAAAATATAAAAATTAAAATCGCAAAAACACCGCAAAAGGTTAGCAAAAAACGCAAAAGGTAGCTTAAAGCTACCTTAATGTGGTTATTAGTTTTCAAGTTTAGGGTTTAGCGCAATATATAGTTTCTTGCCTCTTTTAAACAGTCGAATACATTTATACATTACAAGTGTATCTAGAAGACGTCGATATTTCTCTAAACGTTGTTGTTTACGGTATGTTGTGTTTGGTCTAAGTTTGCTGTCTGCTACAGTGAAATCATTTTCGTCACAATGTTTCTGAATCATACCTAATAAATATTTTAAATCCGATAATAATTCACTTTCGATAGATTTATTATCGAATCTTTTTTGTTCACGAATATACCAGTACATAATTTCAATAGCAGAACTCATAATATCTTTATCTATTAAACTGTTTTGACCAGTTTTATCACAAAAAATATGAAGACAAGCGGCTAATCGAACTAAGTGTTCGGAGGACTTACTAGCGAAGCCTGATATGTGGTCATAATTTTCCCCTTCACCTTGTTGTTCTTCAATACGATTATAAAAATCTTCCCAAAGGATTTCTGCATCTTTGTTCATTAAGATGTCAGTACATTGAAAAACTTTATTTTCATTATTAAACCGAATACCTAAGTTTAAAAGTCGAGATATTCTTTCATTATAATTCTCTAAATATGGTGTTTCCATATTTCGAGTATTGAGATCAATAAACCGAGTTCCTTTTGTACTGATAGGTCTACTTAATAAAAAGCGTGCTAGAAACCCACTACCTTTTCCCAGTTTTTTTGTATTAACCATAAATTGATCAAATACACTAGGTTGCACAGCTACTCCTAGGGTAACGCGTACTTCTCCAACTGACACATTAGCTTCTTCTGCAATACGGTCACGTTGAATACCATTTCCATCCCATAGTTCGTTATATTGACTGAGTGTTTTCATAATATTCTCTGCACCCATTGCGTTTGAACCAAAAATAGTACCTCCCTCAGAACTTAGTTGAGCTTTTACTGGATAAGATTGTAATTCCTTCATAAACGCTTCTGTTGTTGCGTCCATAATAATGAGCTTTTTCTTTGTTGGTTTTGAGGGTTCATTTTGATAGTGCGTAGTGAAATCGCTGTCAATTTGAGAGCTATTAGGATTTGAACTTTTTTGCATTTGGTTTTCTAATATTTTGGTTCTAGTATCCCATACTTTTTTAGCACCTTTAAAGTTTTTCATTTCTACTTCATATTCTTTAACCATTTCTTTTTCCCAATTAATAATAGGTTTTTTGAAATAGGAATCGACAGTAGATTTGCGTTCGCCACTATCAGCTAAAGTTAGAAAGAATAATGAACAAGGCACGGATTTATTTCCATTTAAAGTGGGGTAAGTGGCATTTACTAATCCCTGAACACTTGCAGAAATTACTGACATACAGCTTGCAAAAATTAGTGAAATTGGTGCTTGAGTAATTTTTGAAACTTCTTCAATAACACACCTAATATCATCAGGGAGTTCCCATAATGGGAAATCTTCAGGGAGTGCTTCGGGGTCTGTATAAGTGTCTAATAAAGGGGTTTCCCAATTCTTATTCCAATCGCAATCATCTTTCCAAAATTGAGGCATAGTTTGCTTTGTATTGTTTGCTATTTCGCTATTGCCTTTATCATTGTTACTTATGATGACTGGTTGCTGTGGGGCTTGGCTGCCCTGTGTAGTTTGCTGTGGTAAAATAGGGGTACGGTTTAAGCTATTCATGCCAGTTTATTCCTATCAAAAAGACTGCTTCGGCGGTCTTTTTTTGATTGTATGTTTACGATAGGCTTAGGTCGGGAGAGGTGTAAGACACAGGTTTCAATAAGCACAGTACGTTTAAGGTTTAGAACAGAAAATTAATTATTTGTCGGAGGTTTGAACTGAATACGAAGACGTACTCGAATGCGCTTGTGCTTCAAGCCATGCCATTAAGGTTGAACGTAAATAGCGGACACGTGACTGGGTATCTGATCCCACTTTAATAAATTGTGGCCCTTTACCTTTAGTACGCCATATTTCAAGGGTATTCTTTTTAAAGCCAAGTAATGAAGCGGCTTCTTTAGTCGTCAGTAAATCTTTATGATTGTTTGCTGAAATAGTCATGTCAAAAGTTCCTTTAGTAATGAGCTATCTGACATGCAATAAAAAAGGGACAGATAGCTCAAGTTTAAATTAACCTTGAAGCCTCTATCCCATGATAGATACAAGCTTAATAATGTAACCCATGTTACGTGAATATTAAGCGAGGTGTTTGCAGTTAAAAGCAACTATATTATGTTTTATGTTAATGCACAAATGATTTTTTATGATTTACTTTTATCAATCCAATCAGCCACTTGCTGAACTTCGGGACGTAAATATTGCAAGTGTGTAGTTTCTAAATAATGAATTGCTGTAACCCCTTTAGGCACATGGTTTGTCAGCAATTCAACCTTGTTTAAATCAATACCACAGTGCGCCACTCCTATTGTGGTAAACGTCCGTCTAAGGTCATGTGCTGTAATTGGTGTTCCAGCAACTTCACTCATACGTTTCAATGAATCTCTAGGGTCAATAATGTGCCCTGACTTTGACCATGAAGCAAAAACAAAAGGTGAACCCTCTGTTCTAGGTCTAGCTTTGAGCAGCTCTATTGCTTGAGTTGATAAGGGTAAATAAACAGGATTGTGGTTTTTAGGGTCGGGTATATGCCACCATGCTTCCTCCAAATTGACCCTATCCCAAGTTAAAGAACGAGCTTCGCCTAATCGTGCGCCTGTGAGCATTAAGAAAATGATTAAATCAATGCTTGCTAGAGTTTCACGGTTAAAAGCAGTTTCCCTTGTTGACCACAAATATTTCCAAACATCATTTACCTTAGAATCAGGAATACGACTGGTACGAGGTTTTAATTTCACCATTTTCTTTTTAAGAATATTAACTGGGTTCTCTTGGATTAATGGTGTGCCATCTTCCTTTCTATATTCGTCCATTGCGTAATTAATTAATGCTCGTAATACACTGAATGCTTGATTAGCTTGGGCAGGTGCAGGGGCATTACCACGTAAACCATGTTCTTTAAGTTGGTTGTAGCGTTTATTCACATCCTCACGGTTTATGGCTGCAATAGGGGTATCCTGCCATGCTTCAAAACTTGTGGTCACATGTCTGCGAATTTCACTTTGTGAACTTTCTTTAAGCGATCTGTCTTTAATGTAAGAGTCGCAAACTTCGCGTAACGTAATAGACATTAATGCATGTGCTTTTGCCTGCGCTGTTGGGCTTGTACCCATGCGCATTGTGCGTAAATGCTCGCGGGCAATGTCACGTGCTTGGTCAGGGGCAAAGACACCATACTGCCCGATAGTAATACGTTCCGAGCGACCATTAACACGGTTTTGCACAATAAAGCTAACACGACCTTTAGGGGTAACTCGAATACCGAAACCTTTTAATTCAGTATCCCATTCAAATTTATCTTTGCTGATTGGTGCAGGGTATTTGTCGATGAAGCTCTTAGTCAACTTAGGCATGATAGAACTCCTCACCGACATTGTAGTTGGTGATAAATGTAGTATGATTCATTTGTTGTTTCCTAGTAGGGATATAACCACAGGCAAGGACTATTGGCGTAGTCGCTTGCCTTTTTTGCACTGTAACTCGTAAGCAATTTGTAAGCGATACAGGGAAAGCATAAACAAGCTACATAAAACAAAATATAGCTTCAAGGCATTGTTTTGTAAAGGAATGTATGGCTTACTAAATGTTAATAAAGCCTAGTAAAGTGTAAGTCCCAATAACTTGAAAACCGACGAGGGTGTGAGTCCTCCGTGAGTTCGAATCTCACCGCTTCCGCCAAATTTTAAGATAAGCCCTTGTATTTGCAAGGGCTTATTTTTTGTATGTGTTTTTACCCCACAACCTACCCCTCATCAAATTTCGGATTGGATTGGCTTTTTTTAGCTGTATTTAGAAGATTAAGGAATGTAGTTTAAAAAACTGTATTTAAATCTAACTATATTCTTATTCAAACATTTCATAATTCTAAATATTTTCACTATTCATTCACTTAGCTTGCTTGACGCTATATAACGTGCAGATTATCCTTAGCCTGCTGACCTACATCGTCAGCGGGTTTTAGCAGACCCATTTACCTAAGTACACTAAAAAGTCTAACTTTTTGGTGGGTATCCCTACGTGCCCCCCTCTGCGGCGGAACGGGAGGGGGGACGTCTTCGGACGTGCTGATTTCTTAGGTATCAGTCTGCTAACCCGTCTTCTGTTTCGCCACCATCATTTAGCAGTGATTTGGTGAAACTTCTTTATACCTAAGGAGTACGCCATGTGCTTACATCAAGACCGTCTTTTATATTTCTCTTTTTTTTATGTGTGTGCCCGATCTACACCACAGGGGTAATGTGACCTGATGCTCTGTATTTCATGCATTGCTGTGTCGATGACTTTCTAAGAATAAAACTTTTTCAATTACATATTACCGATATGAAGATGAATCTCTCATGCTGTTTTGAGGGGCGTAGATTTTTGTGCTTTATCGTCTATAACACTTCAAAAAAACATAGATATTCATTCCAACATTTATGACATGGGGAACACTGTGTCTGATTAAGACCAAGACCAGTGATGCCTATAAAAAAGAGAAAATGATGATGTTTAAAACCTTCCTAAAAACGACTCTGATTTCATCACTACTTGCAAGCGCATCATTGGCGCAGGCAGGCTGGTTTGCACAAGCCAGTGAATCCTACCTTGTTCAAGCACGTCATACAGGCGGTGGGGTTTATCAATGTCTTTATAAAACCAATCCTGGCAACCGTGGTTGGCGTAATTTCACGGTGAACTTTCAAGGTGGTTGTCCACGTTTTGTTCACTTTAATGCGCAGAATGGTCAAGTCACTGTGCCCAACTAAATGAGGGGGAACATTCAAATGACCCAAAAAACCATATTGGGCTTGGCGGCAATCTTAGCCCTGACCTTGATCAGCATCGCAGGCTTCTACTTCTTTAGCCCTAAACACCCAACTGAAAAAACGGTTCCAGCCAACACTTCTGAGACCAGCTCTGCACAGCCTTTAGAATCCGCCACTTCTGCCGCATCAACCGAGATTCCCGCAGCGGAAGTGGATGGGATTGATGTCAAAGAATTGACCACGGGAAGCAAAAGTCTGAGTCCATCAGATCATGAGCCTGAGCTGCTGAGTTTTGAGTTTGATCAAAACCTTAAGGCGGTGGATACCTTACTGTCGATGCTGCCTTATGATGAACTGCCTGAATTTGAGCAGGACAATATAGACAAGTATCAACGCTATATCTTTGCCAAAGCCGCAAAAGATACAGGCAAATCAGTGCAAGACTTTAGCTTGCAAGAACATGGCGCACTGGAATCGGAGCAAGCGGGTAATCGCTACTACGTTTATAAATTTGATAACGGCACAGACTGTGAAATCCATTTGGCCAGCATTGATTTAAATACAGGCGATTATGGCGTGAGCTATAACTACTGCTAAGGATGAACTTGATGAAGCAACTTTTAAAACCCTTACTCTTCGCAGTGACTACAACGACAGGCATCATGTTGAGTGGATGTAATGCAGGTCTTGATCCAAACACGTTTACGGTCGAACTCGATGTAATTGATACCAGTAACTGGTATGCCCAAAATCAATCCGCTACGGTATTGACCATCCGTTCCAATATTGCAGAGCCTATCGATGTCAGCCATGTTTCTGTCAATCATGGACAATGTCGTTATGAAGGCTATCGTCGATCATTTGAATATCCGCAGCATTTTAAGATGGGGCAACGTTTAAGACTAAAATTAACAGACTGTAGCTACAGTAATGTGGTGCAGGTTGATGTCGAAACAGATAAAGGCACTGCAAGCTATAGCTTTCAATAACCGTCTTGCATTCTAAATGTTAAAACACAGCATTTCAATTTAGATGAAACACCAAATCAAACCGTGTCCTCAATGGGCACGGTTTTTTTATGTCCTCAATTCGCTCTTCGCACTGAATTCATTTTTACAAGGAATACCAATGTCCTTTATTCGATGTCCCTACTGTCAGTCTACACATGTCAGACAAACCGATTCAGGCAATACGCATGCCAATTATTTTGAGCAACTACAACGTTGTATCTCACCAACACAGATGGCGATGTTGGGGATGCAGTTCGCTCGCAAGTCAGGCTTTTCACCGCTCTTCGGTGCAGCTGTTGGGGTAGTGGTGGGTGGCGTACTGGTGGTGGTGAGTCAGTATGCCTTTGAAAAATACTACAGCAATGCCGAGCAGTATCTCTGTCTGGATTGCCAACAAGCGTTTGCATGGGTGCCGTAATCGCATCTCTAACTTTACACGGTTACATCTTTGAATAGATGGATTGTTTAAACCCTTACAGCACATTTCTGCATTTTTACATCTTTCACTTTTATTTGAGGAATAATCAAAATGGCACATCAACTTGAACAAATGGCGTATGTCGGACAAACCCCGTGGCATGGTCTGGGCAATCAACTTAGCCAAAACCAACCGATTGAAGTCTGGGCCAAGCAAGCGGGCATGGATTGGCGCATTGAATCATCCAATGTCAGCTACATGGCTAAAAATGATCGTGGACAAAGCATCATTATGCCCTATGAGGAACAGCGGGTATTGTACCGTTCAGATACTCATGCGCCTTTATCGGTGGTGAGTCAGCGTTATCAAGAAGTCCAACCGATGGAAATTCTGGAGTTCTACCGTGACCTGACCGAACAATCGGGGTTTGAGTTGGAAACTGCGGGTGTCTTAAAAGGTGGGAAAAAGTTCTGGGCTTTGGCACGTACAGGCCAAACAGCAGAATTGAAAGGTGGGGATGTCAGCAATGGCTATATTCTGCTAGCAACCGCATGTGACGGTACGTTGGCGACCACAGCACAATTCACCAATATCCGTGTGGTGTGTAACAACACTTTAGCCATTGCCTTGCGTGGACAGAGTTCCAATGCAGGCGTGGTCAAAGTACCACACAGTACCAAGTTTGATGCTGATAAAGTCAAAGATCAACTCGGTATTTCAGTGAAAACATGGTACGACCACATGTATGAAATGAAACAACTCACCCAGCGTAAAGTCACGCAGAAAGAAGCAGCGGCTTATTTTGATGCGGTATTTAACAACAATAGCCTAAGTGCGATGGAACAGGAGGATAATATTATTCAGTACTACCGTAATGTCGCGTCTCAAGCCAATCCACAACCCAATAAAACTGAACCGAATGGACGTGCCATGACCAAAGTCATGAATATGTTTAATGGGCAGGGACGTGGAGCAGACTTATCTTCAGCCAAAGACACCGCCTATGGACTGCTTTGTGCAATCACCGAATTTGTAGATCATGAACGTCGCGCGATGAGTACCGATCACCGCCTTGACTCTGCTTGGTTTGGTGCAGGCGCAGCATTGAAACAACGTGGATTGGAACAAGCTTTACACTTGGCTGTTTAAGCTTGATTTAATCTTGAGATTTTATCATCAGGGCATGTGATCAGCACGATCAAGTGTCCTCCTAATCAACGATCCCTCTTTGCCACATCTTTGGATGTGGCTTTTTTTATGCCGTTTTTTTAGAACGTATTGAGATGAGGAACAGCACATGAATCAAAGCATAACTACAACACCTACAGTGAATTCCACCACTTTAACCACAACCAACCCGACTGCTGTCGCTGATTCAAGACAGCTAAATCCACCACCAAGCCCTTCAAAACGCAGCTTAAATGCCAGACGTCTGATCAACACCAAACAACTGGACTATCAGGCATGGCTTGAAGTGCGTAAACAGGGAATAGGCAGCAGTGATGCCGCAGCCGCCTGTGGCTTGAATCCCTATATGTCGATGCTGGAACTGTGGATGATTAAAACAGGACGGGTACAGCAAAACATTGAAGATGAAAGCTCAGGACATGCACCTTTATATTGGGGCAAGCAGTTGGAACCCTTGGTCGCAGAATACTACAGCATGCACACCAATAATAAAGTCCGTCGGGTCAATGCGGTGCTGCAGCATCCTGATCCTGATAAAGCCTTTATGTTGGCGAACTTGGATTATGCAGTGGTAGGGAATGAAGACGTGCAAATCCTAGAATGTAAAACCGCAGGAGAATATGGTGCCAAACTGTGGCGAGATGGTGTGCCGTTATACGTGTTGTGTCAGGTACAACATCAACTGGCCGTTACTGGCAAACAAGCGGCACATATTTGTGTGTTGCTGTGTGGGCAGGAAACCAAAATCTACAAAGTCAGTCGTAATGAAACTTTGATTGAACAGATCATTCAGGCAGAACGATTATTTTGGGAATGTGTTGAAAATGACGTTCCACCAGCAGTGGATGCCAGTGAATCGGCAGCCAAAGCTTTACAGCAGCTCTATCCTGAACATACCCCGCTCAGTTGTGTTGATCTAACGGAGGTCGAACTTGCCAATGAACTGTTTGATCAGCTGATAAAGGAAAAACAGCAGATTGAACAACACCAAAGCCAGTTTGATCTACTCAAACACCGAGTTCAGGCACTGATGCAGGAACATGAACGTGCCGTATTTCAGCAAGGTTCAGTGACATGGAAGAAGAGCAAGGACAGTATCAGCCTAGATACCAAGTCCTTACTTCAGCACCAACCTGAACTCATTCAACAGTACCCACTGCAGAAAGCAGGCAGTCGTCGTTTCAACATTTATCACGATTAGCTCAAAACTTAGAGTTAATCACTCAGCAAGAAGAAATCTGAAATCCCGTGCAGCCCTGCATGGGATTTTTTTATGCCGATTTTATTTTAAGCACACAGGGCAACACATCTAAACATCTCAACGACAGAGGAATTTCAACATGATTAAAGGTTTAGCAATCACACCACCCATCTTGGGACGGATCAGTATTGGCCGTGTAATAGAAAAGAATGGCAAGCGTCTGCCAGAGAAAGACGATCAGTTCACCATTACCAGTCAAATACAGGGTAAGGACGGTTGGATTAAACACCCCTTGGATGAGCAATTGCGTAGTCAAGCACCGAATCAAAAGCTGCGTAGCATCCCTGTACGTATGATCTTCAATGACCCTGAACTCAATCTTCGAGCTGAATATAGTTTATTTGACCGACAGACAGGTCGCCCGATTTGTGTGGGGAATGGTCAGACGTGTCAGCGTATGACATCACAAGGTGTAGAGCAACATCCTTGTCCATCCCCCGACTTATGCCCACTTGGACAGGGTGGACATTGTAAGCCTTATGGACGCCTGCATGTCAATTTAGGCGAAGCCGATGAGTTTGGGACTTTTATCTTCAGAACCACAGGTTTTAACAGCATTCGCACTTTGGCAGCACGTTTGAATTACTACCATGCAGCATCAGGTGGTTTGTTGTCGTGTTTGCCGTTGCAGCTCACGTTGCGTGGGAAAAGCACAACTCAAAGCTATCGTCAGCCCGTGTATTACGTGGATTTAACGTTACGGGAAGGCGTGAATTTGCAAACCGCGATTCAGACAGCCAAGGAGATTGACCAACAGGGAAAACAGGCAGGGTTTGATCAGGCGGCATTAGATCAGATTGCACGGCAGGGTTTTGCGAATGCCAAGTTTGAGGTGCATGCAGAGGAGGGGATGGAATTGCTGGAGGAATTTTATCCACACAGTGACAGTGCTGTAGATACGGAGCATTCAGTGCAATTGAGCTATGTGCAGGAGATTCAGCAGGGGTTGCAGCAGAGTGTTAGAGCTGTGAATTGAGCACAGTTGAATTATCTAGTCAGCTTGGTAAGTCAATTAATGGACTCTGAACAAGTTGGCTAGTCACTAATTGAAGGGAGCTTCGGCTCCCTTAATTTTTTTGTTATTCAGGAGGGCTTTGTTGCACAAAGATTTCATAACTATATGATTTTAAAAGTTTTGATTATTTTTTGATCCAAAATTAAATTTATTTAAATCAGATGCTTACATATTTATGCAACAAAGCCCTCTGAAAGGTACAATTGCCCCTTCTACCTCTAGTCAAGATAGTGGGAAAAATAAATCCGGTACGGACCAAAATAACTAAATCTAATTTAGCATATCGTGAAAGGCTCAATCAGTGATTGGGCTTTTTTGTACGAAAAGATATGTCGCTTTACCTAACACAGTTATTTAAATAGTTTTGTTAAAATGGTATAAGTGCATGCATAAAACCTAATAATTTCAATATGTTTTTTTGAGGGTAGAATGGGAATCCAACACATTATTATTCATGAGATACGCAGGGCTAAAGCTGATGATGATCAAGATATAATCATTTCGAATATTAAAAATGAAGAAAATGATTTATCAAAGCTGGATGCAGAGTTAGCTGTTGGCCTCATACGAATGTTTGCTAAAGCGAATCTTTATGTTGGCGAATTCGCATTGAATGACGATACTTCAGCATTACCAGCTTTTGAGCAAAAGTTAAAAGATTTCTATGATGAGATTGTGGATTGTTCAGATTTTGTTGAAATGACAAAACAGCTTGCACAGCATTTTGAATCAATCCTAACGAAGGATAAAAGGATTAATGGAGGATATTTAGTCTTTTTTGAGTATGAATCTATGGCTCAGATCAGACTGGCTGTTGCTGTAATTAACAAGACCAAGGGAACTGATGTTGATGGTGAATTAAACTTTGTTGTTCGTGAAATATTGGATATTGATAAATTACATATTGGAGCGACTATTAACATTTCAGAATGGTTAGAAGATATTTCCAACAGATATATTCGTTTTAAGAAAGGTCATGCTGATGAAGTCAGGGACTATTTTCAGAGTTTTATTGGTTGTATTGTTGATGCAAATGCAGCTAAAGAAGAAACACAGAAGCTTAAGACAGCGGTTGAAGACTTTGTAAAAGAAGAGTTTAGTCATATCCCTGATGAGAATCCTGAAAAGCTTATGATGATTCAGGATGAAGTTGATAAGAAACTAATGGAAACCCACGCTTATGTATCTGACTGCTTGAAAAATAATAATGATGTTTTACTTGGAAATATAGCCAAGCGTGTTTTTCCTGAAAAGAGTGAAGACTTTTTTATATATGCATCCAATACACATAACATCTCTGACAATATTTCAATCAGTAAAGGTGTGCTCAATGGTTTCAAAAAAGTAAGCAGTCGTAACAGGGATGTTTCATTGAGCATTGCTCGCCATCTTATAGGACGACGTATCTTCCGCAAAAATGGTAAACTTGAAATTGACGAAAGCTTGTTAACAGCAGAATTTTTAAATGATATTGACAATGCTACAAAAAACCTTAATCAGGCAGATCAGAAATGACAGATAGCCAATTACAAATTTATCGTGAGATTTTACTGTCCCTAAAGGACAGGGAAGACTTTCATGATAAATTTGTAGGTTGGTTTAAATTTGATTCAAATTCTATTTTAAAATTTAAAATGATCTGTGAAGCAGGATTAGCTGCTTCAAGTATTAAGGTTCAAAAAATAACATCACAGAATGCCACATCGATAGATATTAATAATGTTATTTCAAAGTTTGAAAGTAAGTTTTCAAATAATGACTGGTTATTTCAAGTTGAATTAGAAAAAAATAATCTCAACAAAGGAGACGAATTCCTTATATGTTCAGACTGGAATGAACTACTTAGTTTTGAGCATTATGTGACAAATCCTGTGCATGAAATTTATTTTACAGCTTCAGATTCTTATTTTGATAAGTCCTCGCAGAGTGAAAAATATAAAAATTATTTGAAAGTTGGAAAGGTCTTTGAGTTTATTCAGTTTTTGACTGAACAAACCAAAAGTGATCCTGGAACTATTTTTTTTAATCGTTCCTATAAATTTAATTTTTATTTGACAGAAAATTGCTTGGAAAATTCTATAGACAGCGAATCGCTGGAAAGTTTGATGAATAAAGATATGCATAGAGAAGCAATTATTCATTTAATGACTAAAGAAGTTACTAATTTTGTTAAAGATCAAGATGAGAACATTCGCTTTATTCATATTATAAAAAATTTAAATCCTTTAATTCATAATATTAATCATAGTTATCAAAGTTATGTAGATAATTATAGTTTTGATAAAGTTAGAAAGGAATACCTTGAAAAAAGAACAGAATATATCAAAAAAATGAATGATTCATTTGATTCTGTTGCTACAAAAATGTTAGCTGTTCCAGCGGGTATCTGGTTTGCTATAGCTCAAATACAGCAAGTAAATCCCAATGATCAAGTTGTTGTAACCAAAAATATAGTAGTATTAATTACTATTACATTTATGGTTGCTTTATTAATTATGAATATTTGGGGGCAGAGAAATATTCTGGTCTCAATGATAAAAGAATACACAAATATTTTTTCTGCATTGTCTTCAAAATTTGAGGATGAAGCAATAAAAATATTATCAGTTAAAGAAGAATTAGACCATAATGCATTTGTTGTAAAATTAAAGATGTATTTTTCAATTTTTTCAGCAATCGCCTTATTAATAATTACATTATTCTTATTTATGCAAAGTAATTACGGTCTAAGTATTTCAAAAATTCTAAATTAATTTTTGCTTTGGTTATCATATGGTTGATTTAATTTTAAAATTATTGCCAATACTTGTCGCACTTGGTCCTTTATTTGTATGGCTTGATAAAACACAGAGATTTTCTCATAGACGAAAATTTTATGCAAAACGAATTGAGGAAGTTAAAGCGTACATTAGCAAATATTATAAAAAAGACGTTCAACAAATTGAAAAGGATTGCGCAGCACAACTTTTAGTCGGATCTGAAAAAGTAGGACATCTTGAAGTAGACTATGTTATTGAAAATTATCCTCGGCGTTTTTTTTCAGTAATTGAAGAGGTTATTACAGCAAGAAAATTCATAAAAATAGAAGTTACTGACGGAAAAACTATTTTTGTCACTCGTTACACTAAATCTCAACTGGTTAAGTTTTTGATTATTCTTGCTATTTCTTATTTTTTATCCTTATTGATTTTGTACTTAAATGATATATTTGTTGCAATATTAACTTGGGTTCCATATCTAAATCCTATTCCTGTAAATTCCAGTGTTTATTTTTTAGGTTTTATTTTTTCTTTATCATTATTCATTCTGACTATTACTTCTATTTGGTTATTATTTTGGGGAGCGGATTCTGCTTGGCGTATTTATGATAAATTAAATGTGCAGTATCGACCTGAAACACAGAATTCTGCTTCTAAATCCAATTGAGTAACCAAAACGGCACTTTTAGCTTAGCATTGAATAATATTAATAGGTTAGCTATTTAATATAAATCCAACGAGCATATAGCTCGTTGAATTTGTTAAGCCTATATCAACCGTATTGATGTTCAATTCGTACAGTAGCTCTATCCCCATCAACACGCATCCAATAGTCAGTACCGTAAAGATGAGCCTTTAAACGGCTTAACCTCGGTGCAATGCCTGACTGATTTAAATCGTAATAATTTAAATGTTGTCCTTGGAACATTGGAGCTACGCCAGCATTCATTGATGGCACGTCACCATAATAAATACTGTGAGTAATCGTATTTTCAAAAAATGGACTGAGAGATTGAAATAATTGAGAATCTGCCCAATCATCTATATCTGTAAATTCTTTTTTCACAAAGAAAATCAGTCTTTTACTTATATCACCAACAATATCGATCTCATTTTTAGACAGAATGCCAATCACATAATTTGAATCTTTGTTCAGCCAGACCGCTTTTATGATTGGCTCTACAAGATCAGCCAACATTTCATTCTCTGTTTGACCCTTGAATTGTTCATCGCCGAATTGAGGC
Organism: Acinetobacter sp. LT1; assembly: GCF_059800965.1. NCBI lineage: Bacteria > Pseudomonadati > Pseudomonadota > Gammaproteobacteria > Moraxellales > Moraxellaceae > Acinetobacter > Acinetobacter sp. LT1. Next base: position 3,700 of record NZ_JBBAXE010000006.1, on the reverse strand, counting down.
ATTTTCCCTGAAGCTGTTTTTAATTGAACAACAATAGAGTGAACTTCGAATCTTGGAGATTCGTCGATTATTGTATCGATGAACCGATTGATATCACCCTGAGATTTTACATACATGGCTCGCCAAGAGTTAAATATGGTGGTGCTGTTTCGCGTACCACATCGAACCTTAAAATCTGAAAAACAGGTATCTACAGCTTTTTCATAGTATTCACGATTTATAAACTGACCACTGGAAAGTTGGTGTACAGTCAAGGTTTCAGCCATGAGTTTGATCAAAGGATTGACCGTCATATTCCTAAAGCGTCCATTCACAAAGGGATTAAAGGTGTAATCGTGTATAACTGGTATCACTAATTGCCCCAACTTGGTTAGGTATAAATCAGGAAACCCAGTAGGCATCCCAGTGGGTTGATGCGTAAATATTTTTAGGTTCTTTGCTGAACGTATTTTTTTTGCCATGGTGTTATACATTGAAAGTGCAACTGGCTGTATATGCGGTGGATAATTTGTAAATCCTCGATTTCCAGCTTTGGTCACATGATTCAGCATTTCCAGAGAATCAAATTGTTCTTGGGCAGTTAAAATATCGCGGGCATGGATTGGCATGAATGTCTCCCATATCATAAGCATGATTTAAAAATTTAAATTGAGTTGCTGAGCGTATTTACGTGGACGACCAGCATTTGATGTGTTTTCTGGAACTTCGCCGAGTTGGAAGCCTCGTGCGCCTTTCATATTGGTAAAATCAAACAGCTGTTCAGTTTTGCAGATGTAATCAAAGGTTTTATACAGATACCCCAGTTTTTCAGTATCTGCATAATGAACCATGCCAATTGCACAGTGACGATAAGATTCCTTTCTCATATTGCAGATATAGCTAGTGCCTTGGCCCTGTGTAACTTTGTTCCACAATTTGCCAATGCCTTGGGCGAGGGTAATATCTTGTAGTTGCTTATCCCCATTGAAGAGAAAGTAACAGTGCACATGAAATCCAGAGCGGACGGTGTATTCGAAGCGAAAGATATAACCCACAAGCATTTTCATGACTGGATTATTCCGTTTATTATTCAGCAGCTTTTGAGTACATGCTTTGAAATAAGCCAGATCATGCTTGGAGCGAATTTCTTTCAGGCTATAAGCATTTTTCAGTAAAGTCTGTTGATCTCGCATAAGGGATAAATCCATTCGAACGACCAATAACCTAGAGTAGACTTCCAGCAATTGTTGAATGTATCCAACGCAAACCATTTTCATATTTTTGCAATGGTTATTTTGGTCACGGAATTTTTTTTTGACTTTAGGATCGTTCATATACGACATAATCAATTCTACAAGGTGTAGTAAGGCATCAACAAACGACTGAATAATTTCAAGATGACGTGAAGATCCAACGCCTTGAGTTGCCAGTTCATTGAATTCATCTTGAGTAAGTTGAGACCGAGCATGATCAAATGCAAGACAGGCCACACCAGGCTCTATCTCTGGAGGTGTGTATGCATGAAGTAGTTCAAAAAAACTTTGCATTAAAGGTTCAATGGGTTTTGCAAATTTACGAAAAAAACGATCAGTTAAACCGTGCTGTTTTACAGTTAATATCTTAACAATAGGGGTTTTACACTTCAGAACAGCTTGCACAAACTCAATTTTCTGCAATATCGGCATAACGATATTGTCTAGATGATGGATGGCAACTCTCTGGTTTTCACCGTGATTCAGTACGGTGTGTTGATGATCAAATTTCGCTTGCTCTAGGAGCTCATGATCGAACATCGTAAACAGTCCAGCTGTATTGGATAATTTGGGTTTAGTCATGTCTAAGCCTTGAATTAAATGGAATTGACTTAAAAACACAACGATTAAGTAAAGCTCTCCCTTGGACACTGTGCTAAGGCAGTGTCCATGCGGGAATATAATTTGGTTAGATAGAAGAGGTTATGGAATAGGGTATTTAGTACTTGTATTTATGTAGTTAAATTCAAGTTATTATTTATATGAATATTAAGCCAATTACATACTCTATAAAGATATAGATAAGTCATTGGATAGTATTATATAAATATTATATAAATTATATAAATACCGTAATTCAAACCCTAAGCTAATCCGAAGAGCTAAACTCAAAAGTTGCGTGAATCGTGCATGTTTTTGAGAAATTGTTTGTACAGAATTAGCTCACCGAATCGGCTCGATCTCGGCAGGACATTTTATTTCTAATCCACTCTTCAACCTCGCTGAGTAACCAGCGTGATGCCCGGTTTAACTTCACAGGTTTAGGGAAGTCTGGGTCGTAACGTTTCGAGCGTGGGTTTAGTCGGTCATAAACGGATGACCGAGATAAACCTATGAGTTTGATCAGCTGAGGAAGCTTGAGCATTTGAACTGCATCGTAGCTGGTATTCAATTTCATCTCCTTGTGTCGTGTTGGTTTGATTTGGAAAGCGTTAAACTAACAAGCACAAGATACCCAGATGAAAATGCAGTTTAAAAAGGAAGTGCGTGGAAAATGTCATCAATTTTCTATTTAGTGTGAATGGTGTAGTTTAATAAATCACGTAAAGACTCATATAGTTCTTTATTTTCTTTTAGAATTCTATTTGTATCGCCAATAAAATTTCTTTTAACTGGGGATACTGGATATATTTGAGATTTAAAACCTCTCTGTTTTTTAGCGGATTTATTCCTACCGATTTTTGTTTTTAGCTCATTGAGTGGAGCAGTATCATGAATAGATGTAGTGGGCGTAAATAAGCTTAAGTCATAAGTGGTTTCAGTCTTACTTAATGGATTTGTTAGATTTTTCACAATATGTTTGTGCAGCTGTTTTTTAAATTTAAGCTGTTGAATAGTTTTTTTCTTTTCTTCCCTTAGACATTTTTTATGTTCTTTCTTTTTAGCTTTCATTTTGGTTTCTAATTTTGATTTTAATGCTGGTGTAAATTTTGTTCCAATCTTTGCAATGACCTTAACTCTTTGGCTTCTGTTTAAGATTTGTGTTTGGTATTTATTGAGTTGAGTACGTAATAGAATATCAATATTGACATTCTGTTTTTTGTACATTTTTTCTTTACGCGAATACATTTTTTTGATCGTTGTTCGAACATAGAGTTCTGCTCTGATGTTTAAATACTCAGTTAGACGCTCAAGCAGGATTTGTTGGGTTTTTACTTTTGGGCGGATCTGTGATTTAAGTTGGCGTTCTTCAAATTTATTTTTGAACGGACCTTTAAGTTTATTTAAAAGCAGAGCTAACTCTCGTAGAGTTTTTTTGTCTTGTTTTGAAAATTTTAATTCATCCCAAAGATGTTCATGGCTATCTTGGTATTTATTGATAAATCCTTTTACAAAGTCAATATAAGCCTTTTCTTTGATCTTGTCTGCTTCCTGCGAAAGGAAGCTGTTCTGTATTTGATGAATCGTCTGCTGAAGACTTTCAGGTATATCTTTTAAATTATAACAATCACGATGTGTTGAATAATCCCTAAGTAATGTGCGATAAAGGCGTTCTATTTCGTCATGATTTCTAGCTTCAACAGTGCAATGAAAGCTTCTTATAGCTTGAATGATTTCATCATAATGTTTTGGTAAATAGAGGTGGATCAGGAAATTTGAACAACACTTATAAGTGATATTTTGCTCCCCAAATGATGTTATAAACATCAATATATGGAGTATTTTATGGCACGTAGACCAAGAAGAAA